>CAZSPO010000321.1:0-4447 GCA_964608775.1 uncultured Chthoniobacterales bacterium
ACCGCCCCGTTACCCCTCCTGATTCCCCTCCCCTACCCCGGTTGGCAACCGAGCCCCAAGGCTGGCGAAGATGCGCCCCAAGGCTTCCTCGGGACTTTCGTGCATCATCCCTTCTTTGATTCGGCTCGCATACATGCCAAAGCCAAACGGGCTGACGCAGGGCACTTCGACCATGTCCCATTGCCTGCGACTGGCAGTATTTAAAAAGTCGAGAGCCCGAGGGAAATCGAGAAAACCCTGGACGGCCTGACGTTTAGCCTCTTCTAACATCGGGTGATTCGGCTCGTGATCATGAAGCACTTGGAACAGAATCTCCGCACTCCATTGCACCTGCTTCCGCTTTCGTTCAGCTCCGGGCAGCTGTCGAGGCACCATGAGCCCCGTTTGTGCAACCCCGCGGAATTGCCAGCGGACCAGCTCGCTCTCCGCCAGGGCGCATTCCAAATCCGCTGCTGCCCCGTCGGAAGTGAACAAGGAACGCCACTCGACAAGCCCGATGGGTGCGCCCCTCGACAAGGAAAGGAGAAATCCATAGTCATCAATCGTCGCCATCGCGTTGCCCCAACCGCGTCGGCTGGAACGCCAGGCGACAATCCGCGAGAGGGCGTCATTCGCACTCCGACCGATCAGGCTGTGGAAAAAGAAATGGACCAGCCCGTTTTCTTCATCTTGCCAAACCTCGGCCACCATCCGTTCGGGGGTGGGAATGCGGGAGAGCTGGCGTTGAGTCTCGAAATGTCGAATCACGGCTTCCGCGTTGACCCGTGAAATCTCGTATCGCTCGATAAGTTCCTCCAGAGCCAACTCCCGTTGGCCGACCGCCAGGGCGTCATCGATTCGACCCCGGAGAGCCGCCACCTCCCCCGCCACCCCCGACGTCAGTGGCATCTTGTTCGCGTTCCACCTCGGGATGGTCGGCCGCCGACCGTTCGCGGCCGCCACCTCCGCTTCGAATGCCCGGAATTGCTTGAGCCGAACCACCCGGCCTCCGAGCACGAAACAATCCCCCACCCGCAATCTTTTCACAAAATTCTCTTCAATTTCCCCGAGCCGCTTTCGTCCCATCCGCACCGCGACCATGCCTTCAACGGGGATGGTGCCGATATTCAGCAGATAATCACGGACCACTTTTCCATTGGCCACGAGGATCCGACGGTCCGAGTCGATGATGATTTTTCCAAACAGCTCCCGGTATTGCCGCTCCAGGCTGCGCCCCCCGCCTTCCAAATATTCGAGCACTCGAAGAAAGTCCCGGCGTTTCAAAGCGCGATAAGGCCAGGCACGGCGACAGAGCCGAAAAGCCTCCTCGACCGTCGGTTCATCCAACACGGCCATCCCCACCAGATGTTGCGCGAGCACGTCCAACGCCCCTTCCGGTGGGCGAACCGGATCAAGGCGCTCTTGGCGTATCATGTCGGCGGTGATCAGGCATTCAACCAGGTCATTCACATTCGTCGCCACCAACAACCCCGTGCTCACGCGGTCAATGGCATGGCCACTCCGCCCCATGCGTTGGATGGCACGCGAAACCCCTTTCGGCGTGGCGACCATAACCACCAGATCAATTGACCCAATGTCCACACCGAGTTCAAGGCTGGTCGAACAAACCACGGCGCGCAATTCCCCCTGTTTCAATCGGTCTTCGACCACCAATCGAAGGCTGCGATCCAGAGAGGAATGATGGGTTTCAATCTGATGGGCCAAATCGGGCAACGCCTGTTTCAGCGCCAGACAAATGCTTTCCGCGCTGCCCCGTGTGTTGGTGAAGACCAGGACGGACCGTTGCTCGGCAATGACCTCCGCCAGTTCTGCCATCAACCGGTGTCCGGTAAAGCCGGCCGGTGGATAGGGATGCCGTCGGAGGGGACTAAAAACCGAGACGCGACTCACCTTGCGGGGAGCCGCTTGTTCGAGTGCGCATGGACGCCGTGGGCCGCAGAGAAAGCGAGCCAACGTTTCGAGAGGTTCGGCGGTTGCCGAAAGCCCGATCCGGACCAAGGACGGGCGGTGCAACCGCGTCCGCAAGGCCTCCAACCGCTCCAAAGAGAGCGCCAAGTGAGTGCCACGCCGACTTTCCGCGAAGGCGTGAAGTTCATCCACGATCACCTGCTCCACCCGACCCAGCGCTTCTTGCCAGGTGGGTGAGCAAAGAAGGATCGCCAAACTCTCAGGGGTCGTCAGCAGCAGGTGAGGCGGTCGCTTTCGTTGTCTCTGCCGTTCTGCAGCGGAGGTGTCGCCTGTACGCACCCCCATCCGAACGCGGGTGTCGAGCCCAAGACCTTGGAGGGCGGGAGTGAGATTCTTTTCAATGTCATAAGCGAGAGCGCGGAGCGGGCTCAGGTAAATCGCCCGCACCGCCTGGCAAGCCGCCCCCCCGGCTTCCTCCCAAAGGCAGCCATCCAGAATGCCAAGAAAACCAGCCAAGGTTTTACCTGACCCGGTCGGAGCTGTTAGCACCACGGAACGCCCGGCCCTGACATGCGGGAGGCAGCGAAGTTGGGCGTCGGTTAGAGAGCCAAAGGTTTGCGCCACCCAGCCCGCCGCAATCGGATGCAGGCAGGCGGCGGGTTCCAGTGAGGAAGGGCGTAAAACGGAGCGGCTCACAACCCAAAGAATTCGCTTGAACGGCACCATCGGTTTCACGGCTGTCGATTGGACAGCGCCCGACCGAAAAAACACTGCGCAAAAAGGCAAAACGCACATGTCATATGGGGTGTGCGTCTTTGAATTGACCAAACCTTGCTAACAACGATGGTTCGTATTGGGAAATTCCATAATTCATGCTCTGACCTGAATGGCACCTCATGTTGAAAGCCGCTTGCCGAGCGCCATTGCCGTCAGCATTGTCGCAATCACCGTCAGCAACATCACAATTGCTCCAAGCAGGGTGAGGATTGCAAACTTTGCCACGGGTTTGGCCACTCTGCGCATTTCCGCACATTTATGATTGATTCGCTCACCGATACCCGTTTCTATCGGGGCTGATGAAAACTTATCGTCTCAACCGTCTTTTTAACGCCAAATCCGGTCGCTGCTTCGATGTCGCTGTCGATCACGGCTATTTCGGTGAACTCCCGTTGCTCCAGGGAATTCATGATCTGAGCGAGACCGTGCGGGTGCTGGTCGAGGCGGCTCCCGACGCCATTCAGCTCACGGTCGGTCAGGCCGGGCTTCTCCAATCGATCCCGGGGCGGCACAAACCCTCCCTCGTGCTCCGGACGGATGTGGCCAATGTTTACGGGAAAAAACTGCCGCGCACCCTTTTCAGTGCCATGATTGAATCGCCGGTCGAACAAGCCCTTCGCCTCGATGCCACCTGTATCGTCGTCAACCTTTTCTTGATCCCCGACGAACCCGAGGTCTCCGAGCAATGCATTCGCAACATCCTCGCGGTGAAACCGGAGTGCGACCGCATTGGCATGCCGCTGATGGTCGAGCCGTTGGTGTTCCAACCCAACGCCGAAGCGGGCGGGTATATGGTCGATGGCGACGTCGATAAGATCGTACCGCTGGTCCGGCAAGCCACGGAGTTGGGGGCCGACATTATCAAGGCAGACCCGACCGACAACCCGGCCGATTACCATCGGGTGGTCGAAACCGCCCGGGTGCCGGTCCTGGTTCGCGGCGGCGGCAAAGCGTCGGACGACGAGATCCTCGCCCGCACGCACGCCCTGATGCAGCAGGGGATCGCCGGGATTGTTTATGGCCGAAACATCATTCAACACGCCAATCCGGCCGGCATGACCAAGGCGCTCATGGCCATCGTCCATGACAACGCCACGGTAGCGGAGGCGAAAGCCTTCATCGGGTAACCCGCCCTTCTAACAGTGCCAGGGCTTTCTGGAAGACCCGAGCCGTCTCGGCCAGATGCTCCTGGACACAGTTGAAATGGGAACCAATAAGCGGTAGGACGCGGGCTCCGTAGAGTTGAGATAGCCCGCCTCCGGCCTCCCTCCGTTCCTTGAGACTTCCGCCCGTGTCGAGCATCACCACCGGCGGATCGTCCCGTTGTGACCGGTGTCGGTGCAAACGGAACGCCAGAAGGTAAGCGGTATATTCCGCCGTTTCGAGCCGGGCCAAATCTTGTTCCGCCCAAGGCTCTTCGGTGGGAGCGGGCTCTCCCCGCATCCAGCCCACCAACCGGGCAACATTTTGCGAGGGCGAACGCCGAAAGATCCGGTCAAGGCGCAGCAAATGTCCGAAGCGCTTGTCGAGCTTGTCCAATTCATGAAAGGGACTCACTCGGTCTAAGCCTGCCCATACTTGGGGTAGCCAACCCGCTGGCGGTTCCGCTGCGTCCAACAGCACCACCCCTCGCACCTCCCGACCTAGGGCACGCAGCTCACGAGCCGTCTCCATGGCGAAAGTCGCTCCGATACAATAGCCACTCACCCACCAAGGCCCTTCCGGCAGATGCTCGTGACATCGCGCTGCTACCGCCACTGCA
>CAZSPO010000322.1:0-4438 GCA_964608775.1 uncultured Chthoniobacterales bacterium
GATCTTTGCGGTTATCAAAGGCATTGTCTCACGCGAAGCCGCGAAGGCGCGAAGGGGGAGGCAAAGGGAAGGATGAAGGAGTCGTGGTTGGAAGCACCGGGGGGCTCTTTATGCAGGAAGGTGGAGGAAATCCAGATCAGGAAAGCGCTTGAAGTCGGTGTCGAACGAAATGATCCGGCCGTTTCTGGAGATTGCTAGAGATGCGAGGTAGGAATCTGTCCAGAGGTGATGAGCGAAATCGGCCTTGTGCGAGAAAGCCATGAATGCGTGGTCGAGGTCAGGGGAGTCTTGGATGAAGCCGACGAGGGCCTCGGAGCGGTATCGGCGATAGATGTTCCACGCTTCTTCCGGCGAAAGCGGGCGGCTGAGGACTTTCGGGTGTATACTGAGGCGGAGAAAGCCGAGCATGGTGACTCTGCAAAACGGGATCTCCGCTGCGGATGGGTGCAGCCAATAAGCCAGGGATTGTGGCGACATGTGGCCCCCTTCGAAAGCGCCGACATGTCGGCGCACTCCAAGGAGCTGAGCCCGCCTGAAAAGCTGAGAGGCTAAAAAGGTGGGAAGGTGAAATGCTGACAGGAGAAGAATGGCGACGTGTGGGGGATTGTGCAGATTTATTTCAGCATTTCATATTTTCAGTCCTTCGCCCGCTGTTCATTCTGCTTGGGCATGTCGGTGGGCGGCGGCTGCGCGGCTAATCTCACCCAATTCACGATCTTCAAAGAGGGGGAGATTCGAGGGTCGAGTGCTAAAGCCCGTTCGGGATGAGACTGCAGATCCTGGGTGCGACTTCACGGGCAAGTCGTGGTGCCTCCTGCATTTCGTCCTCGTCGGGTTCTGCAATGTCACCGGGATATCTGAACTCCACTGCATACGGCGTGAGAGTTCTTGCGTGTTCATCCAAATCGGACAATGAATTGGCATCGTCTCGAGCTAATTCCAGCAGGCGCTCAAGATCGTGCGTCTTCTGAAATGGAAGCTCGCGATAGACAAGCAAGCCTTTGATGGCTTTCTCAGCTGCTTGTTGGCAATGGTAAATAGCGATGTCGCGTTGAGCGACCTCCGGGGCCGCGAGGGTTTCCGCCGCCAGTAGGTCGCCTCTGGCCTTGACCAACCAAGCCACCGCTTCTTCCCAGGTTTCATCGTTCATAGAGCAGCGTTCCCTCTCTAACGACCGTCGTCGGCAGTGAAGCGACAACTTGTAAACCACGTTTCCACTCCTCCTGCGTCATGACCAGAATATCTTTCGCGACGCTTCGATCGGTCACCACCGCCCGGGCATCCCGTGCGCGCTTGGATCGCGGTTGGTCTGATTCACGCACGACGACTAGAAAATCTAAATCGCTATCCTCTCCAGCATCTCCTCGCGCATGGGAGCCGAAGAGATAGATGGCGTCCGGGTTTAATCCTTGACGCAACTGAGCAACGATCCGGTTCTGAGCAGCCTCTAGATCTACATTCATTATGCTTATATTCTGAAAAGTTGAGAGGCCTGAAATGCTGATGCATGCACCGAAACGAAACTGGTGTATTGCCGACGGAACGAAAGTGGCGGGTTTTTTATCTTATTTTTCCTTTCATCAGAGGGAATGAGGACCTCCAATCTGAAGGTGGTAAAGAGGTTTCTTGCCTTCAATATTCGATTTCTACCCGCCACAGCCGTCTGGCATTTTGCGGGCCAAAAAACCACGCCATTTTCAAACCGGCATATTTCCGGACACTTCGCACCGGTGCCCGCGAATGGCGGAAACGCTCCTCGATTACCTTTGTTTTTTCAACCATTGGACAATCTGGTCATGGCTCATGATGTCGTAGGAGACCAGTTCATCGTCCACGTGTAAAAAAACCACACGCCACTGAAGGGTCACCCTCACTTCGTAGGAGCGAAAGGCCAACTTTCGCAACCCAGCCCGCGGTGGCGAGGCGGATCACCAAAGGCTGCGCCGGCTTCTGCAATGGCGTGGGAGCATTTCTCCCGAAGGTCGGATGGAAGTTTGGCCGCAGTTTTCTAGATTCTTTCTGAGAGGATGATTGGAATCACAATCTACCTGCAAAATGCTGCAGTTTGCCGCTGGCACGGGATTTTCGGATTTCAACTATCGCCTCCTCTTCGGCCCGTGTCGCCTCCTCGAGCGTCACGCCGTAGTCATCTAATGCTGGAAGTTCATTAACTTCATTCCAGACAGGGCGGGTGAGCTCGTAAATCTTAATCAATCGTTTTCTCCGTTGCCTCCACACATCCAAATTTTTAAACGTGAGGTGGTCTCTCTCCGCTGCGCTTCGGCTCAGGCCGCATCGTGTAAATTTCTGATACCCAGCCCGTGGAACTGGGCTGTGGCATCTAGCGCCTTTGGCGCAGCAGAAAATGTCCAAACCTCAGGGGGCGACATGTCGCCCAGGGGAAAGCGGCGTCGTGCCGCCGCACTCCAAAGAACGGCTTGCGAGCCGGTTGAGCGATTATCTCCTCAAGTCATAGCGACTAACCTCCACTTTCAAACCTTCAAACCTTCAAACCTTCAAACCTTCAAACCTTTCAACCTTCAAACCTTTCAACCTTCAAACTTTTCAGCTTTTTGCCACTCACGGTCCAGGCCGAGTTCAGCGATGGCCTGTTCCAAAAGGTTCAGGTTGATGGAATCCGCTTGGACCAAAAGCATGGCAGTGATGTCCCTGAGGTGTTTTTCGCTTTGTCCCTCGCGGTAGTAGAGAAGTTTCCATAATATGACATATTCTGGAGGAGCAAACCATCGGCGGTGGCCGTCAATCGCGATTGAACGTTTGTTTGCCATCGCCCACTCGTAATAGGGTTGGTGGTGGCATGGATAAAAATCCCCTTTGAACCCGGACGAGAGATGAATGACATTGAAGTGGGCGCGTTCGCGCCGCTGCAGTTCAACGATCAAAATGTCAAGGGGCGGACAATAATAATCAGGCTCAGGGAAGAAATCTGGGATCTCGTGCGCGCGTGCAACCGGGAGGGAAAGGGTGAGATCAATATCGGCGGTATAACGGGGTTCACCATACTGAATACTGGCAATAGAACCGACAATCATGTAAGGTACCCCTCCGCGATCCAAAGGGCTGACAAAAAGTTCCAGCAGATCAGGGGCGTCCATGCAACACGGAGCGGGCGAGGGCACGGTCAATCTCGATTTCCGAAAATTGTGGATGCTGGTGCAGCAGCCCCGCACGCTTGATTCGTCGCGCGGTCAGCAGCATTCCCCGCAACATCGCATATTTCTCGTCGGGGCTCATCTGGCGAAACCGTTCAATTTGCAAGGGATGCAGGCGTTCGTCCGGAAGCATGGGAGAAAGGAAAAGCTGAAAAGGTGGGAAGGGTCTGATGGTTCAATGGTTGAAGAGGTTCCCCGACTTCCCCGTTTTTTTACAAGAGTCTCAAGAGACAAAGCCGACGCTTTAGATTCACCTTTCAGATCTCAGCTTTTCAGCTTTTCACCTTTCAGATCTCAGCCTTTCAACCCAAAACGCTTAGACGCTGCCGCCATTGGCCCTTTGCTCGATATTGAGCAGAACCGATTCGCGGGCTGGAGGATAAGGGATTTCTGCCATGAGCCTTCTGGGTGGGAGCCCTGAAGTTCATTTGAAAATGAACAAACCGCATTTGCTGAGAAGGAGCAAGGGAAAATGCTGAAAAGCGGAAAGGTTGACGGGTTAGGGGGTGGGGGGGAGGCGGTGGAGGGCGGTTTCGAGTTCTTCTCGCTGAATGGGGACGGTGCCCATGTGGGCGACAACGCAGCCGGCGGCGGCGTTGGCGAGGATGGCGGCGGTCTGGGCGGCGGTTTCGGGCGCGAGGTTAGGCTGCTGGCGTCGGAGCGCCGCCAAGGCGGCGGTGAGGGTGGCGATGACGGTGTCACCAGCTCCCGACACATCGAAGACTTCACGGGCGAGGGTCGGGAGTCGATGGTGGACCCGGCCGGCGCGGCTGAGCGCCATCCCGTCGGCCCCAAGGGTGACAACCAATTGGTCAGGGGAGAAGCGTTCGTGGATCCGTTCGCAGACCTCTTCGATGGGGTAAGGGGCGTCGGGATGGGGGGGAGAAAAATTGGCTAATTCCAAGGCTTCAGCGCGATTGGGCGTGAGCAATCCAATGCCAGGAAAGGCTAACTGCCGGGAAGGTTTGGGATCCATGGCGGTCAGCAAGTGCGGCTCCTCCCCGGCCAACGCGATCACGGCTTCTACGAGAGGCTGGCTGACCACGCCTTTGGCGTAATCGGAGAGAATGACCGCATCTTGTTCCCGCAACAAGGGAGCGAGGGAGGTGGCCCAGGTCTTGACGGGGTCGACGGTATAGGCTTCGGGTGCGGCTTCGCGGTCGATTCGGCAAACTTGTTGGTTTCGGGCGATGACCCGTGTTTTGACAATGGTCGGTCCCAGTCAAAGGGCAACAATCCTCATCAGAAAAGAAGCTCGCTGCCTC
>CAZSPO010000323.1:0-4434 GCA_964608775.1 uncultured Chthoniobacterales bacterium
TGACTGGTGGGACGGGGCGTTCGAGCCATTCGAGCCGTTGTTGATCGTGGCCTTCGGGGACGGCCAGCGGTTGGAGAGGAGCCGAGACCCAGGCCAGCCGGGCTTCGTTGCCAGCGGGGATCTGGGCGGCTCCGGTGCGGGCTTCATTGCCACGATAGAGGGGCCAATCGCCCGGTGCGCTGGTGAGGGTGGGAGCCGGGGCGGAGCCGGTTTCCAGCGGATGCACGGCCGTCCGGGCGAGTTCGAGCGCGGTTGCACCAGAGGCAAAAGCAGCCGCCCCACGTTGGAAAGGCCAGCAATCGCATTGGCTAGAAGAAAAAATCACCATCCCTTGCACGGCAAACGAGCCGACGCCACAGGGAGATTTCACCCCCAGCCCGACGTGACCGAGACCGGCATCGAGCCCCGGCACCCAAGTGACGATGCCGCAGCCCTTGCCGACATTGGCCGCATCAGCGACCTTGTTGCCGGTGGCGGCGTCGACGACCCCGCTGGGGCTCCAGAGCTTGTCTCCAAGGAAGAATGCTTTGGGCGCATTGCCGCGGGTTTCCCAAAGCAGGCTACCATCCGTCGCATTCACGATACGGACCATCGGATGGCGGCTGGTGGCCAGACGAAGGCGACCGTCATCACTGGCGATAAGGGTTGAGACCGCTTCGGTATTGATGTTTGCCCGGGCTTTCATTCCTTCGGGAGCCTGCACGACTTCCGCGTTTGACCAAAGGAGGCTGCCGTCCGCCCCGAGAGCGGCGAGCCGGGTCGGGTTGGCAAAATAGGTGTTCCCATTTTTCAAAGCTACCGTGCGATAATCGATGGCTTCGGGCTCGCGGTGTTGCCAAAGCGGTTGGCGGGTAGCGAGGTCGAATGCGGAAATTTGGCTGCCAGCTTCGGTCTGTGCGGTGCGTAACTGTTTATTCTTACCTCCCCCCATGAAGACAAAAGCCGGTCGGGCTTCGCGTTCGGGACCGATGAGGGTGTGGAGACGGCCGCTTTCTACCGCGAGCCATTTGGCCCGCATCGTGGGGTCCTCCGAGATGACGAGGGGATCGAGATCCCGACCGGTGGCGGCGTCTATTATCAGAATGCGCGGGGAGGCTCCGTCGGCTAGGTAAAGCCGACCGTCCACGAGCGCGATGATCGGCATGTCCGGCTCGATGTTAGCGGGGAGAGGGCGTTCCCAAAGGATGATTCCGTTGTGCAATGAGCGACCGATCAATTTTCCGGCCACCCCGCTGCGGTCCGATTTTTTGGTGACCCAATCGGTTAGTTCAATCCGGATCGGGCCTTCAGCGAGCATGGAGCCTTGGAAGCTGTTCTGCATTGGCAAAGCGAGGTATTGAATAATGGGCGGTCCCTGAAAAGCCGTGTCGGCCGAGGCCGGATTATTGCCCGGCCCGTGCAAGGGATGGGTCCAATCATCGCCGCCCGCGAGGGGTGGTTTGGCTAGGCGGGTTGCGCCAGCGAAAGCGCGACCGCGGTCGGGGGTGAGAACGCGGAGGACCTCGGCTTCGGAGAGAGCGGGGTCGGGCTGGGGGAGGATGAGGAGGTCGACGAGATTGTCCGCGAAAGGCAACGGGGCAGAGGGGCGACACTCGACTACCAGCCGGGAGCCGAGCAAACCAGCCGCTGCGGCTTGGGTGCGGAGATTTTCCACCTGGGCCGGGTCGGGATCGGAGGCATAAACGAGGAAGCGGCTTTCTCGGGCGAGCTGGAGCGGGAGATCGCTCTCACCGAAATTCACCACCGCCGCCACTCCGGCCGGGGTCGGGAATTCGGCAAGATATTCGGCCACGGACGCGGCGCGAAGCGGGTGAGGGAATGTTAACGCTAACAGGATTAGGGCGGGGGGAGAACATAGGGATAAGATTCTATATCTATCATTGCCTTAACCGATCGGACAGGCAATGCATACGAAGGAGTCCGCCAATTCCACGGTTTGCTAATTTTCCTTGGCACACCTGATTGGTTCCTCAATTTGCACCGCGACGACTTGCTATCTTTAGAGCGTTTCATGCACCTTGCACGCCGGAGGCGTGATGGAAATTAGCCGGTGGTGACAACCGCCGGAACCCCGCCCGCAAAGGATTCCGTCCCGGAGGCGGCGGTGGAATTTGAGATGCCCGACGATTCCAGCGCCCCGCTGGGGCGCACTCCGATTGTTCCGCGATCCGGTGGTTCCGCTCGTTCCTCCCTTCACCACCGGCTAATTTCCAGCGTCCCTCCGGGACATCGAAGTGACCGCTCAATTCTCCGAGACAGTCAAAGTGCATGACCGGCTCTAGGAAACGGGCGCGTTCACTGAGTGGAAGCGATGACCCAGGCCAAGTAGTCGGCGCTCGTGTGGTCGGCGTCGAAAGTCACAATTTCCGGGGTTTCGTAAGGATGCAAGGCGCGGAGCGCTGCTTCAAACGCGGCGGGCTCACCGGCGGGTCGTTTAATGAGCAGCAGAAATTCATCCGCTTCCTCCAATGCGCCCTGCCAATGGTAGAAAGATCGGATGGGGCCGACGAGAGACACGCAGGCGGCCAGCCGTCGTTCCACCAAAGTTCGCGCCAGCGTTTCTGCTCGATCACGCTGGTCGATGGTCGTGAGGATTAGAGCGGTGCGCGTCATGGCAGGTCGGGATTCAGAGGAGGGGGAGATTGACGGAGGAAACGGGATAAATCGCGGGCCTTGGCGGGGGCGTTCGGATCGTCGGTTTGGCGGGCGAACGCGACGCGAAGAGCCAGCCAATCCCGCTCCCAACGGCCCCATGGTTCGGCCGAGGCGAGCAGGGTGCGGAGGGCGGCAAGCCGGGTCGGTTCCGGGAGGCGGTTGGCGAGTTTGAAGGCGGTATCGATCCGGGAACGGTTCCCGGCATGCACCGCGAACGGTTCGGCAAGGGCGGCGTGGAGCCGAGCGGTGACGGCGGGATCCGCGAGGGCGGCATCGGATTCCCCCGCGAGCTGGAAAGCCCGACCGAGAAGCGGTTCCCAGAGCCAGGGAGAACGACGGAGTCCGAGGAAAAGCGATTCAAGCCGGTCAACCGCCTCCGAATGACGCCCGGCGCGGAGGTCGGCGACGGCTTGAAGCACGGTCGCTTCGGTGGGGAGCCGGGCGGCGAGGTCGGGGAGCAGCGATTCGGCGGAAGGATCGCCGAGTTCCACCAAGGCGTGGACGAGCATCAGGAGGTCGAGAAGACTCGCGGGACGCCATTCACCGGCAACGGCGGTGCGGGCCAGTTCGGCCCAAGCTTGGCTGAAATAGAGCCGCTGGGCGCGAATCGCGGCGGTCTCGATCGGTGTGGCTTGGGGGAACGGATCGGGGGCCACCCCTTGCGCGGCAAGCGAGGTCGGAGCGAGACGGTCCACCTTTTCCCAATCGACCTCCCCCGCCACCAAAGGACGATCCCAACCCCGCTCCCGGGCCACGCTCCGCAGCTCTTGCATCACGTAGCGCCCGAGATCCCCGACGGTCTTGGCGAAGGCAAACTCCAGCACCGTGCGGTCGTCGGTATTCCGTTCATCTCTCCCGAGCGCCACGATTTCCCGGGCAAACCCGTCCCCAATCACAAACCGGCTCAGCACCCCTTCGCCTCCCTCCACTTTCCAGGTGGTCGCCAGCGCGGACCGGTAAGGTTCGCTGCGGGCGAGGCGGTCCAGCAGAACCGGATCGATCGGTCGCACCACCGGCGAGGCAATCAACAAAAGGTCGCCCAGCTGAGTGGTGTAAGTTTCTACCTGAGGAAACACCTCCCCCAAAGTGCGGTAAACCGTCCGGACCGTCGGGGCATCGACCTCATAAGCCTGTAGCCATTGGGCAAACAATCCGCCTTCGTTCAAGAGCGCTTTACAAGCCTCGTAATATTCGCGGGTGAAAAGACTCGCGACCCCCGCACGATACGGATTCGAGGGCTCCGAGATAATCAAATCAAACGTTTCCCGAGTGGTGGTCAACACCTCCCGCCCGTCGCGATAAAGGACTTCCAACCGGGGATTGCCCAACGCATTTCGATTGACCGGTGCGCACCGGCTCGCGACCTCCTGCATGGCGGGTTCCAGCTCAATGGCAAGCACCCGTTCCATTCCCGGCAAATCCGCCAGCCACCCGCCGGTGCTCCCCGTGCCGAGCCCGACCACACAGGCACTGCGGGCGGAGCCGTGTAAAAGGGCCGGGAGGAGGCCGCTCATGATTTGAGTGCCCCGGTCGAGCACACTGTTCCCATCATTTTTTCCGTTCACAATGAAAGCGAGCCCGCTGTCGCTCTCCAACGCGACGCTGCTTTCCAAACCTTCAGCCTCCCAAATCACCGAGGTGTTGATGTCCCGACGCACCGCTTCCACCGCATTTCGATCCAACCCGATCAGCGCAGCCCGCCCGGCCCCAATGGGTGAATGCCGCCAGAACGCACTCGGCCCCGGTTGTGCCGCGCACCAGACGGCTCCCACCACCGCC
>CAZSPO010000324.1:0-4379 GCA_964608775.1 uncultured Chthoniobacterales bacterium
GGCCCGCGCTTTGCCCGTGGAAAATCCCTCCGCAGCCGCGCCCTCGGAAGTCCCCGTCCCGACCGCAGAGATTGGCTCCCTCCCCCCCCCCGACGGGCTTCAACCATTCATTAGCGCCACCGACGGACGCAGCGCTACCGGCGCTTCCTGGCCCACCTATGCCCCTGGCCAAATGCCCCGCGGCCGTTTGGTCGGAGTCGAGGATGTCGAAACCCTCGCCGGCTCCGGCGTAGTCGGCGACCGATTCTACCTGAGCGGCAGCTTTTACGTCACCGCCGCCGACCGGAACCGGGCCATCATGCGCTCGCGCGGAAATCTCGCCTCGAACGTCCTCGGCAGCCGCCAGGATAATTTGCGGTTCATCGTAGAATATCCCAGTGGCATGTCGGCCCCTCGGGAGGGGGCGGTCATTAACAAAGACACCGCCCGGGCCTTTCAGATCACCGATATCCAAAGGAGCGCCAACGGCGTGGTGAACGTCTACGCCCGCGAGGTCATCGCTCCATAACGTCGCCCGAGGAAAACGGCTCGGCTTCCCCGTTCCGCTCCGGCACGGTTCCCCGGAGCCGACCGGTCAGAAGCAGGCGCTCGATATATTTGGCTAGCAGATCGAATTCCAGATTCACCATCCGCCCCGGTTCCAACTGCCGGAGATTCGTCTGCTCCCGGGTGTGCGGGATAATCCAAACCCGGAATGACTCCTCCCCGACTTCGGCAACCGTCAAACTGACGCCATTCACTGCGATGGACCCTTTATAGGCCACGTAACCGGCGAACGCCTCGGGCAATCGGACATCCAGCTGCCAATCGCTACCCGCTTTCTCCCAGATCAAGACTTCGGAAACGCAATCGACATGGCCTTGAACAAAATGCCCCCCCATCCGAGTCGACGGCGTCAGGCAGCGCTCCAGATTCACCGGAACATCCGGGCGCAAATCTTTGAGGTTCGTCTTATCCAACGTCTCCTGAAGCAGATCGAAATGCAGGACCGCTCCCCGGCGTTCCGTGAGAGTCAGGCAGCAGCCATTGACCGCGATGCTCTCCCCTTTCTTCACCTCGCGATGCATTCCGGCGGCTTCCACGGCGAGTTGGATGCCTTTGTTCGACCGTTGGCGGAGCCAGATGACCGGGCCCGTTTCTTCAATGAGTCCGGTAAACATAATCGTTGGGAGAGGCAGGAGCATTCATTTACCCCACTCCTCCCTGCGGGGGAGGGAACTGTCAATCCCCAGGTCGAAAGGGCTTGATCGACTCCTCGCCCTGGGATAGGCACGCCCCTTCCGTCCCTTGCTGCATGTACGAAAAAACTGACTGGTGCGCCATTATCCCCCTGGCAAACGAAGAGGCTGATTTCGCCCCATTCGTGCAGGCCCTTGCGGAGGTCATGGATATCACCCAGGGGGGGCGGGTCTATCTGGTCGTGGACAACGCGTCGAAAGACCGCACCCGGGAGCTGTGCGAGGCATGTGCGGCGCGTGATCTCCGGTTCACCACCGTCTGGGCTCCGGAAAATCGGAATGTCGTCGACGCCTATCTCGCCGGTTTCCGGGCGGCGCTGGATGGGGGGCACGAAATCGTGATCGAGATGGATGCCGGGCTTTCCCACGATCCCCGCGCCATTCCCATGTTCCTGCGGGTGTTAAATGAAGGCAACGAATGCGCGTTTGGCAGTCGCTTTATCAACGGCGGATCGGTGGCGGATTCCTCTTGGAAACGATGGTTTCTCTCCCGAGTCGGCACCCTCCTTGCCAATGGGCTTCTTGGCACTCGGATGAAAGATATGACCTCGGGATACCAAGGATTTCACCGGGAGACCCTGCAGAAGTTGCTCGCCTATCCTCTCCTTTCCAAAGCCCATTTTTATCAGACAGAAGTCCGGTTTCTCCTGCGCAACCGCCGCCTCATGGAAGTCCCGATTCATTACAAGGCCCCCTCGCCCCGCGTCTCTCAGAATGCCATCCTCGATAGTTTCCGGGTGCTCTTCCATTATTTCGCGTTGCGCCTCACATTCCGCGCACCCAGCCTCTAATTATGTCTGACCGTTCCCAAGCCGGGGCCGTGGTGGTCACCTCGATTGCCCCGCCCAATCCCGTCCTCCAGGCCCTCGCCGAAGGATCCGCCGCCTGCGGGTGGCCGTTTATCGTGACCGGTGACACCAAGAGCCCGAGTCATTTTGAACTTCCCGGCTGTCGGTATTACGACATCGCGGCCCAGGAAGCTTCCGGATTGGCTTACGCCGCCCTTTGTCCGGTGCGGAGTTATACCCGGAAAAATATCGCGTATCTGATCGCCATCCGGGAAGGGATTGACTGGTTGGCTGAGACTGATGATGACAATTTTCCCCGGCCAGAGTTTTGGGTTGCACGGGATCGCGCCGCCCGGGGTGAGCAGGTGAGCGCGCCATCCGGTTCGGCGTGGTGCAATGTTTACGAGTTTTTCAGTGATGCCTTTGTTTATCCACGCGGGTTTCCGCTCGAATTGTTGCGGGCGACGCCGAAACCGGTTTTTGAACGGGCTCCGTGGGTGGGGGAGGCGTGGATTCAGCAGGGGTTGGCGGATGAGAATCCGGATGTGGACGCCGTTTATCGGATGCTTTATCCGCTCCCGCTGGTCTTTAACAAGCGAGAGCCCGTTTTGCTTGGCCCCGATGTCTGGTGTCCGTTCAACAGCCAAAACACCACCTTTTTCCGGGAAGGATTTCCCCTGCTTTATTTGCCGGCACATTGCAGTTTTCGCATGACCGATATTTGGCGGAGTTATGTGGCCCAACGAATTCTCCCGACGATTGGAGGGCGGTTGTTGTTTCATCAAGCCACCGTCTGGCAGGAGCGCAACGCGCATGATTTACTGCGAGATTTCGAGGAAGAAATCCCGGGTTACCTCCATAACCGACGGATTGTAGAGACTTTGCGGGCTTGTCAGTTGGAGGAGGGGCGTGAGGCGATCGGGATGAATTTGCGGCGCTGTTACGACGCGCTCATCGCGCTGGGGGTGGTGGGAGCCGAGGAGCGCCCGCTCCTGGAGGCTTGGCTAGCTGATCTCCACGATCTCGGTGCGGTGTGAGACAAGCCAGTCTAGCAGCCTATCGGACTTCGCCCGCACGGCTGCGGAGACCGGGGAATGGGCCAGGATTTCTTAACGGCATTGCGGTTAGAAGAGTTCGTAAGCGAGCACGCTCAGGCAGTAGATGGCCGCTGTCTCACTGCGCAGGACGATCGGGCCGAGGGTGAGAGGGAAACAGCCGGCGCTGCGAGCTTGGCCAATCTCCGCCGGGGTGAAATCTCCCTCCGGCCCGACCATGACCAGCACCCGGGTCGGTTTCTCTTTCTGAGTGGTCTCTCGGTAAAAGCGGAGATGTTCCTGGAGCAACCCGGCGTCCGGCTGTAGGGATGCGACCAAGGCCAGATCGAAATCCTTCCCGTGCGTTTCGAGAAAATTCCGGACACTCTGGGGGCGAGCGACTGTGGGCAACCAATTGCGCCCGCATTGTTTGCAGGCTTCGAGAGCGGTCCGTTGCCATTTCTCTTGTTTGGCCGGGGCTTCTTCCTGGTCAAGTTGCACGACACTACGCTCGGAGAGCAGGGGCACGACGGAGGTGGCACCCAGTTCGGTGGCCTTTTGAATAATGAGCTCCATCGTTTTCCCCTTTGGAATCGCTTGGGCGAGGGTGATCTGGCAGGGCACGGCCTCCGTACGACCAAATTGCCGTGCGCGCACCGGGAGGCGTTCGCCTTCGGCTTCTCCTAACTCGACCGTCGCTTCGTCGCCCCGACCGTTGAAGACCACCGCCCGGTCGCCCGGTTTCATGCGGAGCACATGCAGGGCGTGATGGGCTTCATCGGCGTCCAGAGCGAGCCAATCGCGCTGCCAACGTTCGGGGGAAATGTAGAATCGATGCATGGGAAAACGAGGGGAGCTGGGTCAGCGGAAAAATTCTTTGGCCCGTTCGAAAAAGCTTTTGTGCATGGGCGTATTTTCATCGCCGCAAAGCTCGGCGAACTCCTCCAGCTTGCGCCGCTGTTCGCCATTCAGTTTTGTCGGCACCTCGACCACCACCCGGGCGTAGAGGTCGCCGGGCGATTTCGATTCCAAATTCGGCGTCCCTTTGTGTCGGAGCCGGAAAACCGTGCCGTTTTGGGTGCCGGCCGGGATTTTCACCGAAGCCCGGCCTTCGAGGGTCGGCACCGTCGCTTCCCCACCCAACGCCGCCATGGTGAAGGAAATCGGCACTTCGCAGAAAAGATTATCTTCTTCCCGCTCAAAGACGGGATGCTTTTCCACATGAATGACCACGTAAAGATCGCCGTGCGGCCCGCCCCGCAGCCCGGCTTCGCCGTTGCCGGTCGAGCGAAGTCGGGATCCCCCCTCAATACCGGCCG
>CAZSPO010000325.1:0-3194 GCA_964608775.1 uncultured Chthoniobacterales bacterium
GCTCCGTCGGCTTCCTCCTCTCTCCTCACTTTTCGCAACTTTCGGTGATGCGCCCCCCTGTCAGCCGGTTGGACTTTATGAATCAGGGGGGGTAACCCCGGTTGCTTTCGGGTTACTCCGGTTTGGTTGCGCTTTCCTGCTCTGCTTTGATGAAGGCCACCCCCCGCTCGTCCGCATACTTCAGCCAATTTTGCGTGTTGCGCCGCTGAGCCAAGAGCTTGGCGTAGTCAATGGTCGGCCACTCCATTTGGGGAAAGGCCGCTTTGATTTTTTCGTAATCCTCCGGGAGCACCAGGGTGTTGGGCAGTTCAATAACTTTTATCTGATCGGCCATCGGAGCCAACTGATCGAATCCATTGTCCCATGTCAGGTAGGTGCCAAACAATTTGAGCTGCTTCAAATTCGGCATTTTGCTGAACGACCCGAGGCTGGCAACGGTGAATCGGGGGCGGGACCAGGAATCGATCACGAAACTCTCGATCTGCGGATGGCCCTCAAAAGCGGCAATGCCTTCGTCGCCCACCTCGGCCTGCCGGGCATGCAATTCGCGGATCGTTGGAATTTTGGCAGCCGCCTTCATCCCACGATCATCGAACGCTCCAGAAAAACTCACATGATAAATCGGCAGATCCTTCAACGCTTCCAACCCCTCGCCGCTATAATCATCCACAATCTTCATCATGCCTCGGGGATTGTGCTGACAGCTGATTAACTCCAACTCCTTGCAAACCGCCAAGGCGCGGAGGGCGTCGTTGTTTAGCCATTGTCCATTCCCATGAATCTCCGTGATCCGGCCCGTCTCCTCATTGACGATAAATCCAATGGTATTTTTATAACCGCCGTCATCCACCCAGATCGCCTGCCTGCCATTGAAATCCTTAAACGATATGGTGCCGCGCGATCCCCGGTGTTCGAGAATCCGTTCCACCGCCGACCGATCCTCCGGATGCAACCCTTGGAGCGGCGCTTCATCCTGAGCGAGAATCGGCATGATTTGGCAGATAAGGAGAAACACAAGGGAAAGGGGCAGGTGGCGAAATGCGGGGTTCATTGGCTTGGAGGTGGTGGGTATGAAAGGAAGATGTTTTATAAGGGCTCGACTGCGATGGGTTCAAGTCTTTGCTCGCCTGCTAGAACGCGCGAATGCTTCCCGAGCTCAAGGGAAAAGGGGGCGAGGGACCGGTTGGGCAAGACTGGGCGAATGCGGCGGTGAAGGTCTCGGGGCCCCTGTAAACCTCGGCGTGTCCGCCAACCGGGCAACGGCTTCGTAACCAGATTGCCTGGTGTCGGCCGAAAAGAAGAAAAGCAAACCGGCAATCCTGGTTGCTGATTTGCTTTTCTAAGTTGGGAGCGTCGCTCTTGTTGCAATCAAAAAGACCTGATTGCCCCGCTCCTCACTCTTTGAGCTGTCGATGGGGTTTTATTGGGTTGATTCCCCTGGCTGCTGGGGCGTGCGATTTTGGATGGCGGAAATCAATTCCTGTTGTCGTTTCAAGAGATTTTTAATTCCCGGCTCCTCCTTTTCCATTTCCGCCATCACCAACTTGCTATACTCATCCCGGACCTGTTGGACTTCGGGATGATCCAGCGTGCTGGTGCGCACCGGGGCGAGTTCCTGCTCCAAGGATTGGTATTCCATGACTTTTTGCTGAACTTCCGGTGGCACGGCCTCAGATGGGCGGGTCTCCTTCTGCACCACTTCTAGCTCATGCCGCAGCGCTTCGTGACGCTCCACTTTCTTTGCGATGTCAGGCATTGACTTGACAATGACTTCATTGACTTTTTCATAGTAGGTTGCCTCAGCCTCTTTAACCTCCGGTTTGGTGCTGACGGCTTCATGAGTCTGCGCGATCTTTTGTTGGACGACTTCCAATTCTTCGCGCAGCTGACCTGACTCGGTGGCAGGGGCTGGTCGGGTCGTTTCAGGCGACTGACCGTGCGCGGTGGAAAAAGCGGCAATGGTCAAGCCTACGGCGATGACGAGCTGCTTTTGAGTGGACAGACAATTGACTAACATAATGGCTTCCTTTCTGGTTTAATTCAGGATTTTAGACCAGACGCTTTTTACGCCAGGACAATTACCCCTCCCATTGAATCTCCTCCCTCGTCAAATGCGGAGCGGAAAATCCCTACCAAGGTATGAGCGACAAAAGCAGGAGCTGCATTGACATTTCAAGAAATTGCCTACGACTCGTCTTTTTTAAAACGAGCAGGTTGCCTTGCCTTCAGGGATGGAAAGAGTGATTGGCTCGGGGCTTCTGGTTGCCGGGTCTGCACTTCGAAATTAATGGTCTGCGGAGCCGAACCCGGGCGGGTTGCCGTGAGCGTGTGACGCCCCGGTGTTAAGGCGAATCCTGCACGTCCGCCCCGCTGCAAAGGAGCGAGAGTGGGCGAGCTCCATTGCACGTCAGCCCGGTCTGCCCGGGGAAACAGCCAAGCACCATTCTGGGGGAGATCGGGGTCCAACACGAGACGGCTCCCTTCGGTGGGAAAGAGAATGGTTACGGTCTCCTCGACTGCGGCCCCATCCACCGTAAAGCGGTTGGCCAACCAGGCGCCGGGGCCAGCCAGCCATTCTGCGTAAAGCGTGGGCAATTGCACCCGTTCATCGGCCCGAGGTGAAGCGTTCCCGGACTCCTCCTGCCTCGGGGCCCGCCGTGCGCACACCGGTGAGCGGATCCATCCAAGTGGGGTGCAACCCCGGCGGACGGGAATACCACCCGCCTTGAGCCGCTTCACCTAACGACTCAAAAATCCCGCGCAAAATGGGGGCGGCCCCCTCAATCCCGGCGACCGACCGCATCGGACTGCCGTCGAAATTCCCCGCCCAAACGCCCACGGTATAGCGGGGCGTGTAACCGAATGCCCAATTATCCCGAAAATCGGTGCTCGTGCCCGTTTTCACCGCCACAGGGAAAGGCAGCCGGAGTTGGCTCCGCCGACCGAATGCGCCGACGCGCGCCTGGGGGTCGGCGAGAATATCAGTCACCCACCACGCGGCCACCTCGTCGGCCACCTGCGTGCCGCCGGGTGACGTCGAGGGATCGATCATTTGCAAAGGCCGCCACTCCCCGAGTCGGGCCAGGGCGGCATATGCGCTGGTCAATTCCCACAACGTCACCCCGCCCCCCCCGATGGCGAGGCCGAGTCCATAATGTTCGGAAGATTCCTCAAGCGTGCTGATTCCAAAAGCA
>CAZSPO010000325.1:3204-4351 GCA_964608775.1 uncultured Chthoniobacterales bacterium
CATGCAGCCGTTCTAACAACGCCGTCGGGCCACCCAATTCCCGAAGCAACCAGACCGCCGGGACATTGAGGGAATTGGCCAGGGCCAACCGCACCCGGACGGGGCCGCGGAACGTGCGGTCGAAATTCACCGGTGCATACGGGCCGGTCGACGATTCAAAGCGCAAGGGCACATCAGGCAAAATGGTCGCCGGGGTGAACCCGCGTTCGAAAGCCGTCAGGTAAAGAAACGGCTTGAGAGCGGAACCGGGTGACCGCACGGCCCGCGCCCCATTGACCATTCCGTCGACGGCCCGGTAATCGGCCGACCCGACCAGAGCCCGCACGGTGTTGGTGGAATTTTCGATGACCACCACCGCTGCATGCGACATGTCGGCCGTCCGGAGGCGCTCGACTTGGCCGGCAACGAGTCGTTCGACGGTCCGTTGAAGGGGGAGATCCAGGGTGGTGCGCCAAATCGGGGTGTCGGTCGGTGGCGCTTCTTGGGCCAGCAAAAGTTCGACAAAATGCGGGGCGTGAAAGGCGCGTCCGACCCGACTGAAATCCAACGGCTCAGCCCGGGCGCGGGCGGCGGCATCGGGGCTCAACCAACCGAGGGTTTCCATACGGGAAAGAATCCATTGCTGCCGAGCTCGGGCCGGATCGGGATTGGCTAGCGGCTGTAAACGACCGGGGGCGTGGGGCAAGGCCGCGAGCAGGGCGCACTCGGCCGGGCTGAGGTCGGCGGGGGGTTTGTCGAAATAATAAGCGGCCGCCGCAGCCAGTCCGATATTGAGTCGGCCATACGGCAGGCGATTCACGTAAGCGGCCAAGATTTCTTCTTTTGACCAACGCCGTTCCAAGGCTAGGGCTTGGAGCAATTCCCAGCCTTTTTCGGCCAACGTTCGGTTCCCGGCCGGGCCGTGTAGTTTGATCAATTGTTGCGTAATCCCCGAGCCTCCTCCGGCGGTTCGGCCGGTGAGTCGGTCTCGCAGCACCCGCACCAGCGCCCATCCATCCACGCCGGGATGAGAAAAAAATCGCTGATCCTCAGCGGCCAGCAGGGCGTGCACAAAAGCGGGGGGCACCTCGCGAAAGGTCAGCGGGTGGGTGTCCCCCTCGGGGCTTGGGGCAACCCGGAGCGGGAGCCCGGCCCGGTCGGTCACCAC
>CAZSPO010000326.1:0-4338 GCA_964608775.1 uncultured Chthoniobacterales bacterium
ATCGCGCATCGCGCCGGAGGAGCTGGAAGCGTTGTTCACCGGATATGGATACACCCCCTATTTTGTAGAAGGTTGTGTTCCGGCTGAAATGCATCAGGCGATGGCCGCGACCTTGGATCAGTGTGTGGAAGAGATTCGAGGCATTCAAAAGGCTGCCAGGGAGGGCGGGGAAACGACCCGAAAACGCTGGCCGATGATCATCTTGCGGTCGCCCAAAGGATGGACGGCTCCCCGGGAAGTGGATGGGAATTTGATCGAAGGTTTTTGGCGGGCGCATCAGGTCCCGCTAGCGAATGTCATTCAGGATCCCGCCCGCTTGCATTTGCTGGAGAATTGGATGCGGAGTTACAAGCCGGAGGCGCATTTCGATTCGCAGGGTCGACCTGACCCGAGCTTCGCGGAATTGGTGCCTCCTCGCGGGATGCGAATGAGCGATCATCCTTCCACCAATGCAGGATTGGTCTGTCGAGAATTGCGGATGCCCGACTTCCGGGAATATGGCATCCATTTGGAACATCCAGGCGTTGAGCGGGCGGAGAACACACGGCCTCTGGGACGGTTCTTGCGGGATATCATGCGGAATAACCCAGATAATTTCCGGTTGTTCGGGCCTGATGAGACGACATCAAATCGCTTGGATGCCACTTACGAAGTCTCCAAGAAAACGTGGATGGCGGAATATCTCCCGGACGACCTAAACGGAGGCGAGCTGGGCCCGGAGGGTCGGGTCATGGAAATGCTGAGTGAGCACACGCTGGAGGGGTGGTTGGAGGGATACACACTGACCGGACGCCACGGGCTTTTCAACACTTACGAATCGTTTGTGCATGTCATTGATTCAATGGTCAACCAACACGCCAAATGGCTCGATAAATGCAATCAGACCGGGTGGCGCAGCAAGATTCCGTCGTTAAACCTTTTGATTACCTCCACAGTTTGGAGACAGGATCATAACGGGTTCACTCATCAAGACCCCGGTTTTCTCGATGTGGTGGTGAACAAAAAGGCGGATGTGACGCGGATCTATCTGCCCCCCGACGCCAACTGCCTGCTCTCCGTCGCGGACCACTGCTTGCGGGCGAAGCAGTATGTGAATGTCATCGTCTCTGACAAACAGAGCCACTTACAATACCTGACTCCCGAAGAGGCGATTGTTCATTGCACAAAAGGGGTGGGGATATGGGAGTGGGCGTCGAATGATAAGGGGTATGAGCCCGATGTGGTTATGGCCTCTGCGGGGGATATTCCGACTTTAGAGGCGCTTGCCGCCATTGTCTTGTTGCGGACGGAATTCCCGGACCTGAAAATTCGCTATGTAAATTGTGTGGATCTCTTCAAGCTCCAACCGGATACCGAGCATCCCCACGGGCTTTCTGACCGCGAATTCAACAGCCTGTTCACTCCCGACAAACCGGTGATTTTCAATTTCCACGGGTATCCCTATTTGATTCACCGACTGACATACCGTCGCAGCAATCATCACAATCTGCATGTGCGCGGATACAAAGAGAAAGGGAACATCAACACCCCGTTGGAGCTGGCGATTGAGAATAACATTGATCGATTCAGTCTGGCGCTTGACGCGATTGATCGGATTCCCAAGTTGCAAAACTCCGGAGCCCACGCGAAAGAGCGGTTTAAGGATATGCAAATTCGCTGTCGGCACGTGGCGTTTGAGGAAGGGATTGATCCAGAGGAAGTGACGCATTGGACTTGGCCACTCTGACAGGATCTGCGAGGGGGCCATTCTTTGAGGGGGCAATTGGCCCTTGATAAAGCGGGTCATTCGGCGTAAAACCAACCGTCTTCATTTCATTCAGAAAACTTTGCCCAAACTCCCATGCACGCATCTACGATCTCTCGCCCTTTTATCTCTCGCCCTTTTATCTCTCGCCCTTTTGCCCTTTTCTTAACCGTTCTCCTGACACTTGGCGGGATGGCGCTTTTTCCAGAGAAAGCGGAAGCAGCTCCGCCTGCGGTTCGCGTCGTGGCGAATGTCGCCAACGTCCGCAATGGCCCGGGAACGAATTACCGGGTCGTCAACCAAGTTCGCCGGGGGGCGGTGCTGAATGTGATTGGTCGCAGCCGGGGTTGGGTGCAGGTCAAACGCCCCGGCGGCTCGGCGACAGGCTGGATTTCGGAGAGTTTGCTGGTGCGGGTGCGCTAATTCTCGTTGGCTGCCGTTGTTTGCCGCCGAAAATTTGAGTCTCCCACTCGGTTGGTTCCGGAAAAAGTTCGAGTTGCTGACGCATTTCCTCCATCGGCACGCAGCAAGCCCGGATATACATCCCCAAGAGGCAGGTGCGCGGGGCAGAAGTTTGATTGGGTCGTGACGAATGCCAGAGCCGCCCGTCAAACAGGAGCACCGATCCGGCGGACGCCTCGGCCAGCACTTGGTCGGGGTGAGGGGCTTGCGGATCACAATCAGGTTTGTGACAAAGGAGATGTGACCGGGGCACAAGGCCCGTCGCCCCGTTAGCTTCGTTGAAATCATCCAACATCCAGAGAGTCTGACCAGCCAGCACCCCCTGCGGCCACGGCTCTTTCATCGCCCAATAAGGATGATCTGCATGCCAATTCATTCCGCCCGCTCCTGGTAGCACCGTATTTGACGACCAAGTGGAAAGCAGCATGTCCTCGCCGAGGTAGGCCTGCCAAACCTCCACGACCAGCGGATGACAGGCCATCCGGCGGAAGACCGGGTGTTTCACTGCGATGCCAAACGACCGTTTGCTCAGGCCTTCGCGGTCTTTTTCTGTTTTCTCTTGCTCCAGAATTTGGGCCACGGCCTCCTGAGCTTCGGCGAGGGTGACGGGATCAAGAGCGTTGGGGACAATCACAAAACCATCTGCCGCCAGCTTTTCAATTAGACGGGGAATGGTGGGATGGTGCGGGGCAATGGTCATGGGATGATATGCGGATGGTTAAAACTAGAGATACTTTAACTCCTGTGATCACCAAGAAAAGAGCAGCGAATATGCGGATCCTCGGATAGTATGTGCGAATGGTGATGGTTTCTCGTTTCTTGGTGATCGAATCGGTTTGGGGCTACCGTTCCCCGGCGTCGCATCGGCATCCTGGGCGCAAGATTCTGCCTGGGCGGGAGGAAGTGGAGATCCTGACGTCTGGATTCGGGGATTTTGAAGTGGAGGGACGTCCGCAGCGTTTGGGGGCCGGGAGCATGCTCTGGTATTATCCTGGCGAACGAATCCATGTGACCACCCCGGAAGTGGCCCCCTATGGCTGCGTCGTCTTTGAGCTCAGACAGCACAACCAGTCGAGGCAGCAAACGAATCACGGCCCTCCCCGGCTGACCACGTGGGAAGACCCGACGGAAGCCCGGCGTTTCGCTGAGGCAGCGCTGGGACGATTTCATCCCCGCATGGAGGGTCTGGCCCTTTTTTCAGAATACCATATCGCGCGGATGCGATGGGAGAGCGCAGAATTTCAGCGTCGCCGAGCCATGGGAGCCGAGGCGCTTTCTCCCGCCTTGGATGCCGCTCTGGCTTACATCGAACAGCATTTGCATGAGCCGATTACCATCCCGGCCATCGCAGCGGCCGCCGGAGTGGGGAGCGCCCATCTTTTCAGTCTTTTTCGCAAGCGCTTTCAGGAATCGCCCATGCGCCGGGTGATCCGCTTGCGGATGCAACGAGCTCGGGACCTGCTCACCACAACGGCGCTCTCTATTAAAGAGGTCGGGGGGGCGGTGGGATTTGAAAACAACGTCCATTTTGGTCGCACCTTCAAAGCCCTCACCGGTCAGACCCCCGCAGGTTATCGTCGGACTTTTGGGCGACCGACTGTCCCCAATAAAATTTGCCCCAATGCTTCATAAAAGCACGGTCGGACTGAGTGAACGCTTGGCCTGGGAATTTCGCAAGGGGGGCCATCCACCACGCCATTGCCGCCCGAAAAAGTTCCGCGCCTGGGACATTCAGGAGCCGAAGCGGTCGCCGTTGCACCCGCAGTGATCCGTGTTACGATGCTTTTCGATGTTTCAAGAGACCCTCCACGATGCCTGCCCGGTCGGCCGATTTGATAATCCGCCTGGGTTGCGCTTGGCTGTTGTGGCGGCAACCCTTTATCAGGCGAATTGCTCGGCTTTAGGCGACCGCCCGATCATTTTCGACCCGTTGCCACCGGTGGAACCGGGCAGCCCTGTTGGTCCGCTGGTTGTCCTGCTCCGAGCTTGGGCGGCTGCCCGATTACATGATGATGGACTCCGTGCTCTGGCCTGGAGGGAGGCGATGGCACTCCCTGCCGAGAACAGCCAACCGTGGCGAGTGGGCGCAGCGCTGGCCCGGCATTGGCCCGAGCTGCCGGGTGATCGCGCCT
>CAZSPO010000327.1:0-4335 GCA_964608775.1 uncultured Chthoniobacterales bacterium
AAGAGAAAAAGGAGAAAAAATTCCCACTCCTGCCTCTCAGCCAGCCTTTTGTGAAATTTTAAAATATGGCTAACCGACTCCCCGCGACTGACGCGGAGTGAGTCTGTCACAGTTCCCACATCCGCCTCAGGCGGACGCACGGGTAGACTCCCAGGCGGTTCCGGCTAGGGTTGGAGTTTCCTCCTTCCCGGAGACGGTGACTTCGACCTTTCGCGGGCTAAGTCGAACCAGTCCCGCCAGAGGATCAACCCCCTTTTCACCGCCCTCCAATCTTCGCCGAAGCTACAAAGGCAGCGAAGGCTACGACCGGCAGGCCGGTCCGGCCCAACGGCTGCTTCAGAATCCACCCGCCAAAAACAATTTCTTAGCAACGAAGTAAATCACCCCGCCCTTTTGCCTTGACCGAAAGTTGCTAAATATCAAACTTGAGGCGTGAAGAAAATTCCGATCTTTGTCAGCTTCCTATTGCTAACCACAATCAGCCCGGTCTTGGCAAACGGTGGAGGGTATTTTCGTGGCGGGGTGGAAAATACCGGTGACATCGCCGGATTCGAACCGCAGGCGACCGAAAATATCCGCCTCCTCGACGAAAAATTGGACATCAAGGTCGGCAAAGAAAGCGCGAAGGTGGAGGTGCGCTATTTGATGAAAAACGTCACCGACAAGCGCGTCAAAGTGCGCTTCGGATTTCCGGTCGAGGAAGCAAGAAACCCGGAGTTGATGGGCCTTCCTGAAGACAAAGCCCCAGACCCAGAAAACCTCCAATACTGCCGTGACTACCAGATCACCGCCAGCGACAAGCCAGTGAAGTCAACCTGGCAGGGCGAACTCAAACCCAATAAGGACAACCTCTTCACCGGCATTTCCGGATGGCTGATCTCCGAACTCACCTTCACCCCTGGCGAGGAAATCCCCGTCATGATCGCTTTCGAAAGTGACTATCCCGTTGAATCTTGGAGCGTCAACGAGGACACCACAGACTCCGCCGCCATCTTCCGCTACCGACTCTCCACCGCCGCCTGTTGGAACGGAACCATCGGCAGCGGTCGAATCGCAATCGAACTCGATGGCATCAATCCAGCTGACATACGGGTCATCAAACCCGTCAACCGTTTCAAAAAAGAGGGAGATCGCTGGGTCTGGAACTTCGCAAATCTCGAACCAACCTTGGCCGACGATCTCGAAATTGAATGCCAACCCGCCATACGGACCTATGGACGTTTTCACCACACCGGTGAGGAATACAACTACGATCTCTACACCAAATACATCGAGCGAGGCGAGCGCTGGTCCATCATCCACTCAAATTACAAGATCAAAGCCAGCTCAACTCTCAAGCCGAACGGCGAGCTCCGCTACGACCCTGAAAACCTCCGCAGCCGCTGGTCAGAAGACGCCTGGAGTGAGGGAGAACCTGGCCCCGGAATCGATTCCTGGCTGGAAATCACCCCCGTAGAACCCAAGCCACTCTGGGAAATCCTCCTCACCCCCGGCTACCAAAAAGGTGCCCTCTTCAAGGCTAACGCCCGCCCCAAGACCATCCGCATCGAACTCAATGACGAACATAAATTCGAAGCAAAAATTCCCGATCTCGCCGAAACGGTGGAAATCCCAATCGTCGGATATGAAAAACCAGTGCATAAAATCCGTTTAACCATCGCCGAGGTCTACCCCGGAACCCGCTTCGAGGATCTTTGCCTCACCGCCCTCGAGCTCCACGCCAAGCTGGACCGCAAGCCGGAAATCCAACCCGTGCGGTGATCCTCATGCGCCTTTTCCCCGCCATTTTTGCCCTCTTGATCGCCGCCCATCCCCTCCCGGCCAGCCAAACCCTCCCGGTCTTTCTCGCCGACAACCACGCCGAAACTTTCAGTTGGATCACCCGCACTTTCGACCCAGATGCGCGCTTCCATCTCGTCCTCATCGACGCCCATTCAGACGCCTCCATGGCCGAGCGCTCCGAGGAAATCCGCGAACAAATCCGCCGCGTCCCGAATCTCGAAGCGCGTCAGAAAAAGGTGCAGAAATTTCGCGCCGCAGGCCGCATCCAAGCCTTCAACTGGATCGAACCACTCATGCCACGGCCCATCGAGGAGGTAACCTGGCTGGCCGCGCCCACCCTCGATCCGAATGAAACGGAGAAACTCACCGCCCAGGCCGCCTCCCAACTGGACGGTCGCCTCGAAGTTGAACCCCGCGCCGCCGGCAGCTTCGCCACCCGTTGGCAGACGGTCGATCTAGCCGGCTTTTCATCATGGGTCCCTGGAAATCAACCGGTCATCCTCTCCATCGATCTCGACTTCTTCTCCGGCATGAAAGCCGAAAAACAGGAACTCGTTTTCGAGGCCATCTGGCAACGGGCCATGGATTGGCCGGGCCTCGCCGGAGTTTCCTTCGCAGTTTCACGGCCATGGCTCGCCGATGATGCAGAGACCGACGCCCTCGTCGCGCTGGCCAGCTCAGCCGTCTCCCGCACCCGCGGCGCGACCTTGGAAATCCAGACCAAGGTTGACACATCCCGCGATTCCTCCCAGCTCGCCGCCTCCGCCGCCGGACCGCTGCCACGTTGGGATCCGGCAAAAGTTTCTCCGGGGGTACTGGCCATTTGGGCAAACTTGGATAACCTCCCCTCTCAGCCCATCGCCACTATCACCCCCGATCACGGCGAACCCGACTGCGATGAAGTGTGGCGCTACGCCCTCGACCAGCCCCCCGCCCTCCGGATTCGTCCCCCGCAAAACGCCACCGGGCGGGTGCGATGGTTTGCCCTCGAACCAACCCGCCAAGCCTACGACCTCCTGCCCGAAACCGGTCTCGGCAAAGACTTTTCGGGCTCACCCGGACGCTGGATTTATGAGAAACGTCGAAACCTGGAGATCACCGAAGATTTCGCACTTGCCGCTGAAAAATGGTCACCCGGAACGCCGGGGCGATTTCGCCTCGAAGCGGAGATCGAAACCAACCAAGGATGGCTTCCCGTGCCACCACTCGAACTGGCCTTAACCCAAGGCCACGGCTTCCACGCCGCGCTCTCCGAATGCCTGCGCATGCCCTACGCCTTCGGCATCGCCGATGTCGAAAAAAACAACCTCACCGCCGTCGAAACCGGCTGGGCCTCAGATTGCGCCAACCTGCTCATATACGCTTGGCGACGCAACGGCATCCCTCTCGCCTGGGGAGATCCGGGATGGCTGCGCAGCCAATTGGAGACCCTCGCGGAATCAACCACTCTCGAGCACCAAAACCCAATTCCCGCCGAAGCCGTGCGGCGTGGCATCGCCATCGATTTTGGGCGACACGTCGCCGCCTTGTGGGAAGACCGCGAACCGCACGGCACCCTCGATGGCCATGACCTTGTCCTCCACCATCTCGGCGGACTCCCGGAAATCGTCACCCTCGAAACCCTCGCCCGTGAACGTCCGGTCTTCTCTCTGCGCACGCCGCACCTCAGCCCAAAACCCCTTCTCGTGAAAGTCGCAGGCGACGTAGTTTTAGCTTTCGACCAACGCACCGTGATCGATGGGTTTGAAAAAGCCAACGCCTCCCTCTTTCTCGCCAATCTGGAAGGCGTCCCCTCACTGAAAAATCCAGACCGGAAGCCCCAATTCGACTTCCGCTTCCCGCCGGAACGACTCGCCTGGCTAAAAAATCGCGGCCTCGACGCCGTTTCCCTCGCCAACAACCACGCCGGCGATGCCGGTTTACAGGGCTTGCAAGAAGGCATCCAAGCCATCCAGGAGGTTGGCCTCGCCGTCTTTGGAGCTGGTGCGAACGAGTCCGCCGCTTGCGAACCGTGGCAAACGGAAGTCGAGGGCCACCGGGTCGCCGTGTTCGGAGTTTGTTTGGTCGCCTCCCTGATCGCCAGTCCGCAAAAGCCAGGAGTGGCCCACCTGCCAACCCACGCCCCCCTTCTCGAAGCCCGCCTGCGCAAGGCCAAGGCCGCCGGAGAAACCATCATCGTCATCGTCCATGGCGGCAACGAATACCGCCGCGAAGTCAATGCCACTCAGCGAAAATGGACCCGCTGGCTCGTCCGCCACGGCGCCCGCCTCATCGTCGGTGCCCATTCCCACGTCACCCAAAAATCCGAAACCCACGGCGGTGCCACCATCACCCACTCCCTCGGCAACGCCACTTATCCCAATCACCTCAAGGGCGCGGACTCAGGATCGATAATGACCTACCGTGTCAATTCGGCCCCAAAACGTAAGGATAATTTAAGCCGCGTTTTCTGATCCACATAGCAGGGGTCACCCATTAGGTCTGTGTTTTTCAATGACGTTGGACTCGGGGACGAGTTTTTAAGGTGTCTTGATCAGGCCTGCTCCAGAATCT
>CAZSPO010000328.1:0-4323 GCA_964608775.1 uncultured Chthoniobacterales bacterium
CATCACCAACGCCGCGAGTTTGGCCAGCGGACGGCCGATGGCTTTGCTCACAAAAGGCACGGTGCGCGAAGCGCGGGGGTTCACTTCCAGGACGTAGACCGCTTCCTCTTTAATCGCGAACTGCACATTCATCAGGCCGCGCACTTGCAATTCCCGAGCCATGGCCCGGGTGGCCTCGGCAATCCGTTCCCGCACCGATTCGCTGAGCGAGAAGGGGGGGATGACGCAGGCGCTGTCACCGCTATGAATCCCCGCAAACTCGATGTGTTCCATGATGCCGCCGAGGACGATCGTCGTGCCATCGCTGATGCAATCGACATCGACCTCGGTGGCATCTTCGAGGAACCGGTCGACCAACACCGGTTTTTCCGGGGAAACCTCAGCGGCGGTCCGCATGTAACGGCGGAGATCCGCCTCGCGATAGATAATTTCCATTGCCCGCCCGCCGAGAACAAAGGAGGGCCGGAGGAGAACAGGATAACCGATGCGGGCGGCGATGGTGGCGGCTTCCTCTTCGGTCGTCGCGGTGCCGTTGGGGGGTTGGGCCAAGCCGAGTTTGTCGAGCATGGCAGCAAAAAATTTGCGGTCCTCAGCTCGTTCAATGCTAGCGGGGGCGGTGCCAATGATGTGGACGCCATGGCGTTCGAGATCGGAGGCAAGGTTGAGCGGGGTCTGACCACCAAACTGCACAATGGTCGCCCAACATTGCTCGCGTTCGTAAATATTGAGCACGTCTTCCAAAGTAAGCGGTTCGAAGTAAAGCTTGTCGCTCGTGTCGTAATCGGTGGAGACGGTCTCAGGGTTTGAATTGACCATGATCGTCTCAAACCCGGCTTCGCGCAGGGCGAAAGCGGCATGAACACAGCAGTAATCAAATTCGATCCCTTGCCCGATCCGGTTCGGGCCACCCCCGAGAATCATCACCTTTTTCTTGTCCGAAGTCCGGGTCTCATCCTCGTCGCCGTAGGTAGAATAGTAATAAGGGGTGTAAGCTTCAAACTCCGCCGCACAGGTATCGACCAACCGGTAGGTGGGCACAATCCCGGCCGCTTTCCGCGTTTCCCGCACCATTTCCATCGGCTGCTGCTGTAAAAAGGCGATCTGCCGGTCGGAGAACCCGAGCTTTTTCGCTTTTCGCAAAGGCAACGATCCGTCGGCGATGCGGGCTTCGGCTTCGACCAGTTCGTGGATTTGGCGAAGGAACCAGGGGTCAATCGCCGTAGCCGCCTGGATTGCTTCCAGGGTCATGCCCGCCAGGAACGCATGGCGCAGGATGAAAATCCGCTCGGCATTAGGCACGCGGAGTTTGGTCAAAAGAGCCGCCATGTCGTAAGTTCCATCGGGCAATCGCAGTCCCGGAAAATCCTTGCCGTCGGCCCCGAGCCCGCCCCGCCCGATTTCCAAGCTGCGCAGGGCTTTTTGGAGGGATTCTTTGAAGGTGCGCCCGATGGCCATCGCCTCGCCGACACTTTTCATTTGGGTGGTGAGCGTCTGGTCGGCCTGGGGGAATTTTTCGAAAGTGAACCGGGGAATTTTAGTGACGACATAATCAAGCACCGGCTCAAAGCTAGCGGGGGTTTCGCGGGTGATATCGTTGCGGAGTTCGTCGAGCGTGTAGCCCACCGCCAATTTGGCTGCAATTTTGGCAATGGGAAACCCAGTGGCTTTGGAGGCCAGGGCAGAAGAGCGGGAGACCCGGGGATTCATTTCGATCACAATCATCCGACCCGAGACAGGCTCGACGGCGAACTGGATGTTGGAGCCGCCGGTTTCCACCCCGATCTCGCGGATCACGGCGAATGAGGCGTCGCGCATCACCTGGTATTCCTTGTCGGTCAATGTCTGGGCCGGGGCGACGGTGATGGAATCGCCGGTGTGAACCCCCATCGGATCGAGGTTTTCGATGGAGCAAACCACCACGCAATTGTCGTGGCGGTCGCGCATGACCTCCATTTCGAATTCCTTCCAGCCAAGTAGGGATTCTTCGATGAGCACCTCGCTCACCGGAGAGAGATCGAGGCCGCGAAAAACGATTTCCTCAAATTCCTCGCGGTTGTAAGCGATGCCGCCGCCAGCTCCCCCCAGGGTGAAGGCTGGGCGGATGATAAGTGGAAAATTTCCGATTTCGCCTGCGACCTCGCGGGCTTCGGCCAAGGTGTGGGCGGTGCCGGAACGGGCCACGTCGAGCCCGATCTTGATCATCGCATCCTTAAAAAGCTGGCGGTCCTCGCCTTTGTCGATGGCGGCGGCGTTGGCTCCAATGAGGCGGACGGCGTATTTGTCGAGAATCCCTTTGCGCACCAGGTCCATGGCGGCGTTCAAGGCGGTCTGCCCTCCGAGGGTTGGGAGGAGGGCGTCCGGTCGTTCGCGTTCGAGGATTTTTTCGATGGTTTCGATCGTGATCGGTTCGATGTAAGTGCGGGTGGCGAACTCCGGATCGGTCATGATGGTGGCCGGATTGGAATTGATCAGCACCACCTCGTAGCCCTCCTCCGTGAGCGCTTTGCAGGCTTGCACACCGGAATAATCAAATTCGCAGCCTTGCCCGATCACGATGGGACCGGAGCCGATGAGTAAAATACGGTGGATAGAGTTGTCTCGTGGCATGATGGGGCGGAGTCGGGTTGGTCTAGCAGAGCCTCGGGAAGCCCGGCAACAAGGATATGCCGATTGCCCCGAGTGACGTAGGGTCGCCACGGCTCTCTGCGGCTCCGAACCCCCCGGAGGCGCCCCCCATTCTGGCGGCTCGGCAGCGGCGGAGGGGGGTGGAGAGCCCCGAACAGCTTGCACCCCCGCCCGGAAGCGTTAGAACCAACGCATGTTTTCACTTTGGCGCGGGGGGAGGGCGTTGCTTGTCGGTATCGGCAATCTCCTCGCCATGGCCTTTCAAACTTTTGCAGAAACCGGAGATCAGCTCCGACGCGGTCGGCCGGTTTTTCGGCTCGCGCATTTTTTTGCCCAAACCCAGCGGGTCGGCTATCGCTCCATCCCGCTCGTGGCGATGGTCTCGTTTTTTCTTGGGCTGACCATTGCCCTCATGACCGGGTATCAACTCCGGACATTCGGCACCGATTACTTGGTCCCGAGTTTGGTGACCATCGCTTTCACTCGCGAGTTGGGACCGTTGATGACCGGGATCGTCGTCGCGGCGCGGGTCGGCGCTTCTTACACGGCGGAATTAGGGACCATGACGGTGTCGGAGGAAGTGGAAGCCATGGAAGGCATGGGGATCGGACCGCTCCGCTTTCTGGTCGGCCCCCGTCTCTCGGCCATCATCACCCAACTGCCCTGTCTGAGTGTGATCTCTGTTCTCTCAGCTTTGCTGGGGTGCTGGATCATCTGCCAAACCTATTTACAAATCAGCTGGCCTTACTTCCAGGAGTTGGTGATTAACAGTCTCTATCTCAAAGATATGACCGTGGGGATTGTGAAATGCTTCCTCTTCGGTGCCATCATCGGCCTCGTCGGATGTTACAAAGGGCTGACCGTCAGCGGCGGGGCCGCTGGAGTCGGAACGGCCACCACTGAAAGTGTCGTCACCTCCATCACCGCTACCATTGCCTGCGATACCTTGGTCAATGTTTTTCAAACCGTCGTCTTCGGATGAACCCCCCCTCTGACTCCTCCCCCATCGTCGCGCTCACCGGAATCCGCCTCGCTTTTGGTTCCGAAGAAGTGCTCCGCGGCATTGATCTGGAGGTGAACGCGGGTGAACGGCTCGTGGTCATGGGCCAGAGCGGCGGCGGAAAAAGCACCTTGCTCCGACTCATGATGGGCATCCTCCGCCCGAGCGCCGGGACGGTGCGGGTCAAGGATCAAGAAGTCACCCAGCTCGGTCGACGTGCCCTGAATGATCTGCGCAAACACATGGCCATGGTCTATCAATATTCCGCGCTCATCAGCTCCATGACGGTGCGAGATAATCTCGCCCTCCCATTGGAAGAATGGACCGACCTTTCCCGCGACGCGATCGATCAGGTCATCGAAGATAAACTCAGCCGGGTCGGCATGGCGCATGTGCGGGAGAAATTACCATCCGAACTGAGCGGCGGCATGCGCAAACGGGTCGGACTCGCCCGCGCACTCGTGCTTGAGCCCGAGTTAATCCTCTTCGACGAACCGTCCGCCGGCCTCGACCCCATCAGCAGCACGGTGATTGACGAACTCATTGTCAGCCTCTCCGACGAACTTGGGGTCACCTGCATTATCGTCACCCATGAAATGGAGAGCGCATTTCGTATCGCGACCCGGATGGCGATGCTCTATAAGGGCGGCATTATTGCCGCAGGCACCCCCGAGACGTTTCGGGAACCCACCCACCCA
>CAZSPO010000329.1:0-4321 GCA_964608775.1 uncultured Chthoniobacterales bacterium
TGCCCGACCTCTCCGACCCCGCCCTTCAACCACCCGACCTAGCGGCTTTCGCTTACGGAGATTGGTGGCATCGCACCTGCGAGCTGACGCCCTGGCATGCCGGACCCGAGGAATGGGGGACCCATTGGGAAGCCGCTCTCGCCCACTGTCCCCAGCCCACTCGGGGAAGTGCCGCCTGGGAACGCTTCCGGGATTCGCCCTGCGCCAAATGGCTGGCTTCCTGCCGCAATTGGACGTTGCGCTGTGAAACGCCGGTGCTCGCGGTCGAAGAAGAAAATGGTCAGGCGGGCCGCTGCCTCGATGGGATCGTCGATTTCATTGGGATTTCCCCGGATCGCGCGGAAGGCTTTGTGCTCGATTGGAAAACGAATCGGGAGAGCGCGATCTTGATCGAAGAATATGGCGAACAAATTCGTGCTTACGCAGCCGCGCTCAGTCAAGCGCTCGGCTTGCCCTTCACCGGTTGGATTTACAGCACGGAATCCGGTCGCCTCCTCCCGGTATGAAGGTTTTTCTCTCTTTCAACCCGAGCGTGGCCGAGGCGGAAATGTTAGCCGCCCTTCAATCGAACGTCCGCCATGCCATGGAAGCCCAGCTGCCTCTCCTCGCCGCTGCCGTGCGATGGACCCGCATCAGCCAGTTCCATGTCACAGTCGAATTCCTCGGCGACTTATCCGCCGCCCGCCTCGGTGAACTTGAACCGGCCATTGCCGCCGCCGCAGCCGCTTCCCCGCCGGATGCGGTCACGGTGGATGGCCTGGGCGCTTTCCCCGTTTACCGCGCACCCCAAGTGATCTGGCTGCGAGTGCGGCAGAGCCCTGGGGTGATGGAACTTCAGCGGCTGCTCCGGCTGCATTTGATGGAACGCGGCTTCCGATTCGACAACGCTTACTTTCCTCACATCACGATTGGGCGCCTGAAGAAAACCGCGTTGGCAGGGCCGGACATTGAGGCGTTCTGCGGGTTGGTCGACCGGTTCCGTGACAGCTTTCAAAAGGAACCGCTCACCTGGCCCACGCGCCAGCTCGCTCTTATGCGGAGCCGTCACGCATCGGGCGGGGCAGAATACGCCTGCATACAAACCTATCGCGTCGGCCCGAAGGTTGCGCCGTTGGACATCGGGTAATCGTGCTTGCCGACTTCGGCGGATGGCCGGGGGAGTCTCCGCTTTGGCAGAGACCGGAGGGTTCGCACGCGCTTTTTCTTTGCACCTGGATTTCCCCTATCGTTAGTGTTTTCACTTCATGCAACCACAGGCCCGCTTTATTTGGTGCGAAGACTCCGGCTCCGGCCGCAACGACTACGCCCTGTTCCACTTTCCCTTCAAACTAACCACCACGGTCCGCCGGGCTCGATTCGCGCTGTTTGCCGATACCCGTTATCGTCTGATGGTGAATGGCCGGACGGTGGGCCATGGCCCAGCCCGATTTAAACGGGGCTATCCCGAGTATGACGAGTGGGATCTCCTCCCCTATCTGCACGAAGGGCAGAACGCCATCGCCGTGATGGTGGCAAGTCTCGGCAAAGGGACCTTTCTCAGTGACCCCGGCCCCGGCGGCTTTATCGGCTGGGGCGAAGTGCGGCTTAAAAACCAGCGGGTCATTCAATTGGAAACCGGCCCGGCGTGGCGTGCGCTGGCTTCTCCGGGCCACGATCCGTTGACGCCCTATCTTTCCTTCGCCGTGGGCCCTGGAGAATCGTGTGACCTTCGACGAATGCCGACTGGATGGGAGAGCGCCGAATTTGATTCATCGGATTGGCCGACCGCCATCGAAGTTCCGGACCCAAGCTGGGGGAAGTTAGAACGGCGATCGATTCCCATGTTGGATGAGCGCTTCACCGCAGTGGAAAGCTGTAAAAAACTTTTTACCATCGCGAAAGAACCGGGGCTCAACACATTTGGCATTCGGATTCCCGGGTTTTATCGCACGGACGGATGGGTCGCCATGGCCACCTGGATTCAATCGCCCAAGGCCCAAACGGTGGAGCTGCTTTGGTCAGGAGGCGACCTTCAATTGAATGGCGAATTGGTCAAACGCCACGCCCACCCGAACGCTCCGATGCGGAGTGGTTTTCAAGCGAAGATTTTAAAAGGCTGGAATCGGCTGGTGGCCTTCCACGTTTATCGCAACGACCTCATGGAAGCCGGACTGGCTTGGCCCGAGGATGCGGGCCTCACCTTTCATCAAGCCCCTAAGCCGTCCGCGAAATCCGGTTGGCTGACGACCTCGCCGGTAGCCGGCCCAGTGGAAACCGCGCAAACCGCATTTCGAGCTTCCACCAAGGGGGCACTCCCCGATTTGGGGGCCGCTTGGAAATCGCTGCCGAAAGCGTGGCAGGGAGTCACTCCCATGTTGCAACGAGGCTGGGCCGTGCTGGAAAAAGGGGAACTTCCCCCGCATGCCGAAGTCTTCGACCAACCCGCCCTTTGCTCGCCTCACACCAGCCAGGCGAGTGTGGTGCTGCTTTTTGATTTTGGCGGAGAAGTGCTCGGGCGTCCGCTCATTGAACTCACCGCACCAGCCGGCACGATCATTGATTTGACTTACACCGAAAGGCTGTACCATGGGCAGGCCGAGCCCTGGTTCCAAGGCACCCGAATGGTAGAACGGTTTGTGTCCCGGTCCGGGCGGCAAACCATTCACGCCTTTCACCCCCGAGGGATGCGCTATCTGGAGGTCATCATTCATGGACCCAAACAGGGCATCACCCTCCACCGCGTCGGAGTCACCCGCGCCCTCTACCCGGTGGAGCCGGGTGGAGCCTTTGCCTGTTCTGATCCCCGCCTGAATCGCATTTGGGAACTCGGACGTGTCACCCAGGCCGTTTGTATGGAGGACGCCTATCTTGATTGCCCGTGGCGCGAGCGGGGCATTTACAATGGGGATATCCTCGTGCAATTCGCCACCAACCTCGCCTGCTTCGGCGATCACGCACTCATGCGGCGTTGCATCGAGTTGCTCTTCTTTACCCAGGATGAAACGGGGATGCTCGCCCCCTGTTCCCACGGACTTCCCGCCGGTCGTCACCCGGATTACACGGCGATCACCGTCCGTTGCCTGCGTGAATATTGGGCGCGCACGGGTGACCTGACTTTTGTTAAGAAAATGAAAAGTCGCCTCGTCAAACTGCTGCGAGGCCTCAAGAAACGGCAGGAACCGGGCCTCCATCTTATGAATGGGGATGGGCACGTGCCTTACATTGACAGCGGACGGAATGGAAAATCAGGAATCAGTTGCGGTCTGAACTGTCTGATGCAAATGGCGTTTTCCGATGCCGCCCACTTGCTCACCCTGCTGGGTGACACCACGAAGGCGGCGGCAGCCGAGGCCGAAGCAAGGGCGATTGCCTCCGCAATCCGTGAGGCGTTCCTGAATCCCGCAACCGGTTTGTTTACCGACCAGCGCTTGGTCGACGATGCCGACGCAGCCCCCTCCTCCGTCGGCAACACGCTTGCCCTGCTGCAGGACATCGCGCTGGAACGACGGGAACCTCTCGAGTTCGTCCTTGGCCAAATGAAGGAAAATTTTCCCGATGGCCCACCCGCGCGAACCCGGGATTACCATATCAGCCCCTACTTTTCTTACTTCGTCCTTGACCTCTGTCGGCGGGAACAATGTGAGGAGGAAGCTGTGGCTTACATTCGTCGGTATTGGAGTCATATGCTGGATCACGGAGCATGGACGACCTGGGAATTTTTCGCGCCAATTTGCAGTCTATGCCATGCGTGGTCGAGTTCCCCCACCCATCATCTCACCCAACAAATTCTCGGCGTTTGGTATGCAGCGGACGGAGATCCGGCCATTGTTCGTCTTGCTCCCTCACCTCCGGACGGTATCGACTGGGCGGAAGGCGTCTTTCCCCATCCAGACGGGCCGATCGCGATTCGTTGGGACCGGCAGGGCGAGGCCATCCGGCTCGTTTACGACGCCCCCTCTTCGGTTCACATCCTCGCGGAATAACCCGCACTGTTTCCTAAAAGCAGGACGGGGTTGCACCGCAGATTTTTTTGCCGGGCACGAGGTTAAGGCGGGGCCTATCCGTTGGGATACGGAGCCGCCTGAACAACAAGCCCTGCGCAAAAAGATCAAGCAGACCCGACTGGTTTTAGCAATCAGGAGGGATACCAGTCCCCCCTTCATTTCTGTTGCCCGGCTTCCTCGGCTTCTCGCATTTGCACCGGGGAGGCAGCCAGGGTATCGAGCACGATTCGACCGTCAGCGGCGTATCGTCCGAAACTCAGCACGCCAGTGGGACAACTTTGCACACAGGCGGAGCAGCGGACACATTCCGGGATCGGAAGAGCGTCGTGTAGGGAAAG
>CAZSPO010000330.1:0-4318 GCA_964608775.1 uncultured Chthoniobacterales bacterium
CTCGCCCACGTGTTTGCGGAGGCCGGATACCACACCGCCTATTTCGGCAAATGGCACGCTCGCGGCCACCAATACCGCGACGTAAATGGCGATACCGTCATACGCGAAGTGCACCCGCATCCCGATGCCCCGGACGAACCCAAACGCCGCGAATGCCACAACCTGATCGCCCGCGAACACCGCGGCGGGTTCGACACCTGGCTCGGGTACGAAAACAATAACGCCCCTTTCAACACCTGGGTGCACGGTCACAAGGGTGAGGACGAAATCGAACTGCATCGCCTGCCTGATTTCGAAACCGACGCGCTCACCGATCTTTTCATCGGTTATTTGGAAGAACGCCAATCCTCCGAGACAGAAACCCCTTTCTTCGCCGTCCTGAGCGTGCAACCCCCGCACGATCCTTACGGTGCCCCCGCCGAATTCATGGGCCGCCACAATCCTGCCCGCCTCGAAATGCGCCCGAACGTGCCGGATGTCGATTGGGTCCAACAACGTGCCCGCACGGAATACGCCGGTGCCTTGGCGCTGGTGGAAAACCTCGACTGGAACCTCGGCCGCATCCGCGCGGCCCTGGAGGAGTTGGAAATGGAAACCGATACCTACCTTTTCTTCTTCAGCGACCACGGCGACATGCACGGTTCGCACGGGTTGTTCCGCAAAACCAATCCTTACACGGAATCCGTCAACATCCCGTGCATTCTCGGCGGCGGCCTCGACGTGCAAGGCTACCCGCGCGGCATGGACTCCACGCTCCCTATCGGATTGGTCGATCTCGCGCCGACCACCCTCGGACTCTGCGGCATCACCCCGCCCGACTGGATGGAAGGCACTGATTTTTCTCACGTGAAAACCAAAGCCACCCCTGCGGCGGACGCCCCTGCTGAATCGCTGATCTGTTTGCCGATTGCCACCGGCCATGGTGATAGCACCGATAAGCGATGGTATGGCATTGTCACGGATGATGATTGGAAATACGTCTGTATGGATGGGCGAGAATGGTTGATGTTCGATCTGAACACCGACCCTTTCGAACAGGTGAACCTGGCCCATAACAGCGCCTTTAAAGAAAAACGGAGCGAACTCAACGAATGCCTGCGGAGCCGGTTGGCGGCGTTGGAGATCGATTTCGCGTTGCCGGATCGGTGAGTCTCATTTGCCTGTTGCAGAAGGCGTCCACACTTCCCCGGAATAAAACCCGCGCGCTTCCCATCCGCTTTCGCGCCAGTGCAGGAAGACGGCCCCGTGTCGTTCCTGATCCCAGACCTCCACACCCGAGGCCGAAAGGGCGCGCACCCAGTCCGCCTGCATCGCCCGGTCTCCGAAGGCGCTCCCACGATTGATCACGACCAACTCCGGCTCGACCCACAGCAACAACGCCGGGTCCAACACCGGATCGGGCGGGCATTCCCCATGCACCACCACATCCGCCCGCAAATCGGGATGCCGTTCCCGCAAAGCATGCAACGCCGCGAATCCCGCATCCGAAAGCAGCAGCAGACGACCCGAACCGGTGGTCACCAGCAAGATCAGCGCCTTGTTGTCGGCATGCCGATTCTCGAATCCCGCTGGAGGATGCAACACCTCCACTTGCACCGTTTCGTTGATAACCATTCGCGTGCCATCCTCCAGCGACCGAATCGACCGCCCCGATTCCGCGACCCGTTGCCGAAACGCCCGACGGGTGGAGGAACGATCCTCCGCCGCGTTGTCAAATAATGCAGTCGGACGATAACCCGCCAGCACCTCCATCGCGCCGCCATAATGCCCGGCGTCCCCGTGCGTGAGGCAAAGCGCATCCAATCGCCGCACCCCATCCCACTCCAGCAATGGAAGAATCACCCGCCGAACATCCCGCGTATGGCCGGCATCAATCAGCCAGGTCTCCGCACCCGCCCGCATCAATTGCGCTCCACCCGCTTCCACATCCGCCACCACCAGTGAAAATGGAGGGCGCGGCCCCAAATCCCGCCACGAAACGGTCCACGATCCTCCCGGAATCTCCGACGCGGTCTGCACCACCCCGAACACCATCGAAGCCAATACCGCTGCCAACCGATTGCTGATAGGAAATTACCGCCGCTGATCTCACGATAAAAATTATTTCACCTAGCTCGCATCACCAAGTCAAACCGATTCCCGAAAATTTACTGATGATCTCGCGCTCAACAACGTGTCACTTTACAAAAATAGGGATTTCAACAAGCTTCACGGACCCACCGGGTTCGAACAAAAGCAAATCAATAGTAAGTGCCATTTTATCAAGAATTTTTTGGGGAGCTGCTGAAATTTTGATAAATTTGTCGGATACCTGCTGTACATCAACTTTAAATGCATGAGAGGAGGTCAACACTTGAACTTTATCAACGCGGTTTTCGGTGGCGATATTTACAGCCTTGGATTCAACTGCACCACTCCCAACCGTATACCACAAAAAGCTCGGAGAAAGCGTGTAGTCTCGTCGCTCGCTAACAATGATATTATGTGCTTTCACAATTTGCTCATCAGTCTCGCTATGTTTAAATGTGAATAGTAGCTGCATTTCATAGCCGGCAATAAACTCTCCAGGCAGCCCAAGCCCTAAAACAGCATCTACCATCCCCTTACTATATTCTACACTGTCCTGATTTAGCGTAACCGTGCAGGCTGAGCACGATGATTTGACTGACTCTAAATATATCTTGCCGCTGCCACCACTAGTAATTCTCACTGGAATTTGAAGAATTCCTAACTCGCCGACCTCCTCTGCCGAAAAACTTATCTCGCTTGGTTCAACTATGATTTCCATCGAAGATTGCCCAATCGCTACATAAATCTGCGCTAACAAAAACACCAATACAAATAACGCCATTTTCATTTTCCATCAATCAAGTTAACAGCCCTACGATAGCTTTCCGAGTCAAGCACTTCAAAAGACTTAATCTTGTAAATTGATTCATTCAAGATTTTCGGAGTCTCGCCCACATCATAATAAATACTCTGGGACTTGCACATAACTAGATTGCCCAAATCGTCATAGCCAAACTCAATCAGGCCACCAACATTGCGACTGTTTTTCAAATATTCAATACTAGACAAAGCTGGGCCAGATTCGGTGGTAAAGGTGAGGACTTTAGTTGCCTTTTCACCGCAGCACTCAAACACAAGTTTATTCTCTGCACTAAGCACCAATCTGCTGTCGGCGTATCGGGACTGCATTACCTGCTGTATGTCTGCATCGTTATTAATCCCGAGCAGCAATTTTAGACCAAGCACAAAGCTCTCGTCTGTGGCCAAATTGCGTTTCTCCTTTTTGATATACTCAATTGCAATATGATCCTTAGACGGCAATTGATCTGTAGCGTAATCCCCAGAGTACTGCAGTGTGCGAACCGTGCCGCCGGCTTGGTTGATCAACACGCTTTCCAATAATGTTTCATTGCCTTTAGTTAAGTTAATTTGCTTCTTTATTTTCCTTAGCAGGTAGTTTGAATTATTTTTTTTCAAGGTCACGCTCGTTACTTCTGAAATCGTTTCTGAACTCTTATCTTTAATTGCCTTTAGATCTGGATTAGGGAGTGATTGGTAGTAGCTCAACTGGTTTCCCCCAAAATTCGTCGATATTCTTTCGAGTGTGACCACAAACGACTTGTCTTCCTGATCATCACTAAACAGTAGATTAAATGCTAAAGGCGGAACGCCTTCTGCAGCAAACGCCGCCGTAGAATTAGCAATGCATAAAAGCAATACGAGAAACATGCTCAATTTCATCAATTGAAGGGAATAACTTAGTTAGGGTTTGTTGCAAGAATCGGGAGACAAATCTACTTCTCGGTCAACAATTGGGCCAGGATCAAGGCAGTGATTATTCTGATATGTAATTTTATATCTGCATATAACCTGCCACGCTTCGACGCACGGCTCACAAGGATCAGGGAAGTCGTAATCACATTGAATATAGGTGTTCCCCGTGTTTTCAAACGCAAACGCACCGCCAGCATTAGGTACACAGTTAAAAATTCCCGGGGCGCCGGCACACTGAATTATGTCATCACAAAACCCCAATTGAGGCGTGTTTCCCCCACAGTGTAGAGCACTTACCAAGGTAAGAAAAACCCCCGAGACGAATAGTTTTAGTTTGTTAGTTGCTGATAGGAAATCGCTTTTCGGCCCCCCGGGGCGTTGGCCCGGAGTTTGAAGCTGGAAGCGGTCATTTCCATGACCAGACGCTGCCAGATCGAGGCTTGAGAGTCAAGTTCCCGCCATTTCGTGATGCGGGGCGTGCCCCGCATCACGAAATGGCGGGTCCGGCGGGCTGGCGGGCTGGAAATGCGCGTCG
>CAZSPO010000331.1:0-4254 GCA_964608775.1 uncultured Chthoniobacterales bacterium
AGAGGGCTGGACCACGCGAGAGATAGCATTCCGAAACGGGAAGTGAAAAATGGGATAAACTGTCAAGATTCGTCACCTGACCCCAAAAGTGACCCCAAAAGCTAGCCGTGAGCACTCAAAAGTGAGAACTGGCAGTATGGCTGCTAGACGCAAAAAGCGAGCGCTTCCTCCCGGCTGGGATAGGCGCTTTGCGCGCCGGGCCGCAGCACCGTGAGCGCCGCGATCCGACCGGCCGTCTTCGCCGCTTGCAAAGGGGGGCGCCCCTCCGCCAGTCGTTGGGCTAACGCCCCGACAAACGCATCCCCGGCACCGGTGGTATCCACCGGTTGCACCGGGCGGCTTTCAACCCAATGTTCGCCATCCGAGTCGAGCAAGTAAGCCCCCCGTTCGCCCAAGGTGATAATGACGCTCCCCACCCCTTTCCTCCGTAAGCGGGCCGCTGCTTCGCGCACCCCCTCGTCCGTAGCGGTCGGCGAGCGGGTGAGCAGGGCGGCCTCGTATTGATTCGGCACAATCACATCGCATAACGCGAAAAAAGTCGGGTCAATCTCGCGGGCTGGTGCGGGATTATAAATCGTCAGCGCCCCACCCGCCCTCGCTAAACGGAAAGCGGCTGCGTTGGTAGCCTGGGGGATTTCATTCTGACAAACCACCACCTTGGTGAGCTGAATCACCCCCTCGGCCTCCTCCAAATCAGTCGGGGTCAATCGGTCATTCGCACCGGGGACGACCACGATTTGGTTTTGGCCGGAACGTTCATCCACCCAAATGGAGGCCACACCGGAAGCAGCTTCGGAAGTCATTTTAATGAATCGGGTGTCAATGCCTTCCCTTCGGTAGTGCCCCAGAGAAGCCTTCCCAATGGCGTCATCCCCTACGGCGGCAACCAACGTCACGATGCTCCCGAGTCGGGCCGCCATGACCGCCTGATTCGCCCCTTTTCCTCCGTAGCCTGTCTCGTAACGGCTGCCCTGCCGCGTTTCCCCCGGCTTCGGCAGAAGGGGAGCTCGGATCACCTGATCGAAGTTAACACTGCCGACCACGCAAACCGCCGGGCGACCAAACCGTTCCAAACCTTCCATGGGATGCACGGTGAGAGCCAACAACGGGCAGCAACGGAAGTCGAGCATGGAGGAACCCCTCAGATCAACCGCGCACGCGGTGCTCGCGGGCGTAATCGCGAGGAGGACGCCCCATGATACGACGAAACCAGCGGGAAAAATAAAGAGGATCTTCAAATCCGACCTGCATGGCGATGAGAGAGACCGGATCATCGGTGTGACAGAGAAGTCGGGCGGCGTGCTGTGCTTTGATTTGGGCGTGATACTGCGAAGGGGCGTATCCGGTGAGTTGTTTGAACAAGCCGCGAAAGTGTTGGGTGGAAAGATTGGCCATCCCTGCGAGATCCTGCAAAGAGAGGGAAGCGGTCGGGTTGTCCCGTAAGAATTTGATGACTTCATGCACCCGTTGATTGGCGGGTTGCAGGTGGTATTCGGCCTGTTTAGCAGCCTCCGCCACACGCCCGAGGAGCCGGGCCGAGACACTCGCCAGCCGAAAGAGCGTGGCCTGCGTGGCGGGGACGAGGAGGATTTTCAACAGGGATTGGCATAATTCCAGAAATGGAACGGTCTCCTCCACTTGCACAAAAGGCCGGGAAGGACTCCACTGGATCAACTGGAAAAAAAAGGGAAGGGCCGCCCCTTGCATTCGAAACCAGTAAGTGGTGTTGACCCGTTTTCGCTCTCCCAACCCATGTCGGAAGGGAAACTCCGGGGGCATGCACATGAGGGAATTGGCGGGCATGATCTGGCGACCAGCTTCAGTTTCCACCCAGCGCCCGCTTTGCGGATAGAAGTGAAAAAGCGCATCGGGCAGCAACCGCCATTCGGGTTCCTGGGGCGGCTGTAGCCATGGGCTTTCGCCCATCCGTAAATGATACCCGGCTCCGGTGGCACACAACTCGCGGGCCAGCGGCACCTGATCGAGGCGGCGCAGAGCGGGCTGAGGCAGTTGGGCGGAAATATTGGGCCGGTTGGGGGATGGCATGGACGGTCCGTCATGTTCATCCGCGATTTGTCCATTTCCAAGGAAATTTCAGACCGTGAAATTCACCAGGAGCGGAGCAATGACTCCCGGCCTGAACCGAGATTCCCCCGCCTTTCATCTCCGGGGGAGATCAGGTTGGCGACTCCCCCTTTCTTCAGCGCGCACCAGCGTCTGTATCGTAGGAACATTGAGCGGGGGTTAGTTTGTGCAACCTTTCGCCAATTTACAATTTTTTCATTTGGCGCATGGAGAACCTCTAAAGATAATCTTCTCCTTATGAAGCTTCGCAATGTTGTATTAATCATCACCGATGACATGGGCTATGCGGACGTGCCTGGGTTTGGCGTCAGCAAGGAGATTCCGATGCCAGCCATTGAACGGTTGAGTGCGGAAGGGGTGGCCTTTACGAACGCCTACGTCAGCGCCCCCATTTGTGTGCCCTCGCGCATGGGCATTTACACCGGACGTCACCAGGTGCGCTGGGGAGCCTGCACGAATGAATATAAAGGAGCGGCGTTTGAGGGGTGGCAACGGGAGAAGACGATGGCTCAATACTTTAAAGAAGCGGGATACGTGACCGGACTAGTGGGGAAATGGCATTTGACTGGCAACGGAAATATCATGGCTTATCCGGACCACCATTTACCGGACGCGAAAGGGTGGGATGAGATCGAGATCATTCCAGGGGGGATGGCGCAATATTTCGATACCCCCTTGTATTTAGGCAACCGGCGCGAAGGGAGAGCGGCTGAATACGCCACGGACCACTTTGGCAAACGGGCGGTGCGATTTATTGAGGAGCACAAAGAGGAGCCATTCTTGTTATCGCTCGCTTTCAATTGTCCGCATGCCCCCTTGCATTCGGAAGATGCTGATGTGGCGGCCTTTGGCGGGCTGGCGGGTTACGACCGGTCGCGCTATCAAAACCAGGAGGTCCCTCACAATGGGTTGCGAGAGGAAGACCGGGATCCGCCGATGGATCGCCAGGTCTATGCCGGGATGTGCCGGGCGATGGACCGGAATGTCGGGCGGGTGTTGGATGCGTTGGATGCGCATGGGTTAGCGGAAGAAACGCTGGTCATTTTCATCAATGACAACGGCGGACCATCGCTCGAGAGCGAGGTGCATTCTTATAACCAGGCCTCGAACGCACCGTATCGCGGACACAAGTTTGATGTGTGGGAGGGGGGCATCCGGGTGCCGATGATTGTCCGCTGGCCAGGGGCGCTGCCAGCGGGGTTGCGTTATCCGGGGCTGAGTAGTGGGATGGATATTTTGCCGACCATGTTTGCGGCGACCGGGTTGAGTCCCGAGGTGCCGACTCCGTTGGACGGAGTGAATTTACTCCCGCACTTAACCGGTGGAGAACCGGGGGATCCTCACGCTTCATTGGCCTGGTATGTCTATTTTTACAATCGGGAGAAAACCCAGGCGGGTTTACGAAAAGGACCGTGGAAAATTCACCAGACGTGTCCGTTGGAAGCGGGTCCGACCGAGGGAGGATGGGCGCTCTACCATGTGGAGGAAGATCCTGGAGAGACGAAAGACTTGGCGTTGAGTCAGCCTGATCTTGTGAAGGAGTTGGGGGAAGAATGGCAAGCCTGGAAGCAGGGGATGATCGTCTGATCGAGCGTCTGACCGAGCCATGAATTAATCAGCCAGGAGATCATACCCTCTGGAACCGGTGATCCTCACTTCTTGGAAGGTGCCAACCGGTTTCGGCGACTGGAAGACCACCCGAGTGTCGACCTCGGGGGCGTCGTGTTCGGTGCGACCGGAGAGGGGAGAATCGACCAGAATGCGACGGAGTTGCCCAATCTGGTTGGCAGCAAGCTGAAAGGCGATGCGCTGTTGCAAAGCCATGGCTTCGCGATAACGGCGGGCCTTCGTTTGATGATGAATTTGCCCCTCCATCTTCGCAGCGCGCGAACCTTCTTCCCGCGAGTAAGAAAAGACGCCGAGTCGTTCGAAACGCCGTGTCTCGATGAAAGCGAGGAGGCTTTGGAATTGTTCCTCCGTTTCGCCTGGGAAACCGACGATAAAGGTGGTGCGAATCCCGAGCCCAGGAATGCCCGCACGCAGCCGGTCAATCAACCTTTCAATATGAAGACGATTCGTTTCGCGTTTCATGGTGCCCAGCATGGTTTCATCAATGTGCTGGAGCGGCATGTCCACGTAGCGGGCGACTTTTTGGGAGCGACCGATGGC
>CAZSPO010000332.1:0-4237 GCA_964608775.1 uncultured Chthoniobacterales bacterium
CTTCTTTTTGTCGCCAGCCGCGCCGAGCCGGGCCTTCGTGTGCAGATCGATGTAGGCCTTGATGTAGGCGCGCTTGAGATCACCCAGTTGTTTCAACGCAGCGGGCCGGAACGAAGGGGCATTGCGTTCCTCGGGCGTGGCCAGCTTCTGCGCCAACGCATCGCGAGAGGTTTTCAGCGTGTTCTGCCAGGCATGATCAGGCGGCAGGATCGTCTCGGCGTGAGCGAGGTAAGTGGAGAGAGGACCGAGTTCGGCAGCGAGTGATTGCAGGCTGGCAACTGATTCGAGCGCTTTGAGATTTTGCTCCTGAGCTTCAACCTCAGGAACTCCATGGCGGAAGTTTTTGAGCTGCCCCGGATTTTTGTATCCTTGGATCGACTCGAAAAACGCCTTTGCGGAATCGAGCTTGCTGCGGATCGCGGCAAGTTCCTCCTCGGATAGCAGAGGTTTGCCGAAGAGCGCCGGGCAGGTTTCGATCTGATGGCGAACGGTGACCACCTTCTCGATGGTTTCCTGAACTCGCCGAGCAAGGGTCTGAATGGGTTCAGACTTGCCATCCTTGATGAGTTGAACATTTCCGGCTCCCTCGCCAAGGATCTCAAAGAGACGGCGGAGGGCCGGTTCGTTCCAATCTTTCGGTTGTTCGATGTGCTTGAAGTGGATCAGCTCTTCGACGGGCGTCGCGATGAGGTGGTCCATTTTTCCGGCATCCAGTTTATCGCCGGGAACCGCCAAGACGATCTCGCCGTGATAAACCAAAGCACCGAGCAGGACGGCGACCCATTGCGGCTCCAAACGGGAGCTGGTGGGAGCCATGTATTCCACGCCATCGTCATCCTCAATGAATTCAGAACGGTTGACCACCTGCCCATGCCCCTTGGCTTTGAGCTTGTCGAGGATCGCCTTGGCGTAGCGGGAGTGCAACGGTGCGAGCTTGTCGCCGTCGAGGAGTTCGAGCGCATCGAGCACTGCGACGGCCTGTTGGGACTTGCCGGTCCCGCGCATCCACCGCAGCGCATCTTGCGCCGCTTGATTGATGTTGGCCGTCGTGATGAGGACGGAGAAGACCGGGTGATCGGGGGCTTGCTCAGCAAATTCGTTGGCCAGGCAGACGCTGCCAACCATGTTGATCAGATCGCGAGTGGCCGTGCCGGAGAGCTGGCCGACGTGTTGGCCCTTGAGCCAATCCACCAAGGGCTTGCTCTTCCCTTGGTAGGTGACCTCGAATGCCTTCGCCATGTTCTCACGAAGCCAGCGGTTGACTTCTTTGATGAAGCCGTTCGCCTTGGACTCGTAAACGGTCTTCGTCTGGCCGGCCGCAGTGCCCGCAAGTTCCGTCGCGGCGGCGAACTTGCTCAGAGCCGCGTTGAATGCTTGGTCGGCCCCGGAGAGTTTGAAAAAGACTTCGTCGCTTTTTTTCTCATCTTTGTAGTGGGGTGCATCGAAGGGCTGGAGGAAGTAGAGATAGAAATCCCGCGACGGAACCGCAGTGGACCGCTCATTCGGTGCGCCGAAGAAAAGGTAGCCGGACTTCGACACCTTCCGTTCGCGCCATTCGAGTTCGTGTTGCCAGATTTTGAACCCGGTCACGTAGGTCTGATCGGTGCATTCCATCACCCTCTTCAGAGCCTCGTAATAGTAGGTGTCGAGTTGATCCTTGGAGAGGATTTCCGCCTTCTTTTCGATGTAGGCGTCGAAGTCGTCGGTCTTTTTGAGATCGAGGAAGTATTGCCCGGTTTGCTCATCGAGGGAGATGAACTGGCGGTTGACCGTCTTCAGGATTTCGCGAAGAACGGTCTGGACGGTGGCAAGGAGATCTTCGGAGGGTTCTCCTCCCAACTCTGCAACGCCAGCATCGTAGATGCAAAGGCCGTCCCTCAAAGACTCCGCCTTGACGCCTATCGGTGCATAAATGTCACCGGAGGCGAGGCGCTGAATGGATAGCGCATGGATGAGACGCTCTGCCATCCGAACGTAGGGTTTGAGCGGGAAGTTCGTTTTGATTTTTGCTTCGAGCGTTTGACTGCACTCCAGCACCTGACGAACGTCGGGGATGGAGCGAAACGAGGGGTGTTCGCGAATGGAACCCCAGTAGCTGTCGTAGGCGATGATGCCGGGATCATCCTCAGGAACGTCGTCTTTCAATCTTCGCTTCATCGCGAAGGAAAGGGATTTGAGAATTTCGCGTTTCTCGATAACCCGAAGCTCCTCAAACACGGTGATGTATTCCGGATGGATCGGGAAAAGGTCCACGAAATCGTCCATCTTCTCCGTCATTCCCTCGTAAAACGGCGCAAACTTGGTGAGGTGTTCGCGAATACGGCTTTGCTGCTCAGCCGTTTTTCGGAGGAGGCGATTCGCCACGACGAAGCGAACATCATTGCTGGCAATCATCACCTGCTCAAAGCGCTCTTGAACCCGGCGAACCGAATCGGAAACGAACGAAAAAACCGGGTTGTCAAACAAGGCCTGCTGAATGCCCGCCATGAAGCGGAATTTCAAGGTCGAGCACACCTCGCCGATGACGCGCAGGAAATTGAGATCCCGAACCACGGCTTGACCGTCACGCCCGCGGAGATAGTCGAGAAGCTCATCCACCACGAGGAGAATGCCTTGATCAGGATATTTCTCCGAAAATGCGGCCATCATATCCTCGAAGCAGGACTTGAAATTTTTCACCTCCTGCTTCGGTGGGAAGGTGTAATTCACCCCCCAGCCTGCGAGCGCTTCTTCCAAATGGGAGCAGATGAAATCACTGAAGTCCATTTCCGTGGCCAGCTCAGTGCGGATCACCTTGAACTTCCCGGCGATCAGCGCTGCGGATTTCGCCACGGCGGGGGAGGTGAGCTGATCGGCAAGGTCACTGTGCTCGGCCACTGCGGAGATCACCGACATCAAGTGTGACTTACCGGTGCCGTAGTTTCCCACGACGAGCAGGCCCTTCGGATCGAGGGATTTCTCGAACTGGAGTTGGGGGAATATCGTGCCGTTGAGCGAGTCGGCCATCTTGTCGGAGATGACGTAGGAGGACACCAGGCGTTTTGCCTCGTTGGCGGCATCCGCGTTGCGGAGCTGCACCACCGACTCGATGGGGTCAAATTGAATGAGATCTTTGTATTTCATTAGAGAGGAGAGGGAATCGCGACAACTTGGAGGTCACCGGCGGCATATCGCCGGTATTCCGGGTGACCCGGCTCAGCATAGACGAGATGACCTTCAGAAAAGCTGCCGGGGAAGGATGCAACAATAGAGCAGTTTCGTGACGCCTGCCGAAGGCAAGCTAACGGGTCCATTTTAAGGTCCGCGCTGAACATGATCTCCACATTATCGAGAATCGCCGGATGTTCGGAGTTCACCGGCAGAAGACTTGCGAAATGCCGGGGAGCCGTGAGGACACGCTGGCGCTTGGGAAGCTCTAGGAGAGCCTGACTCAAAAGCTGACTGACGTTAAGCACAGTGCCTGAATCTTGCCTCGCGAGGCGTTGAAGGTGGGCCGTTTTCCCTGCCCCGGACTGGCCCACAAGAAGGACAAGACGCTCATACATGCTGGAAACTTCGCGCATTGCAGCCTCCAGTCTTTCATGTATCACATCGAACATCGGCCTATTCTCCACAAGGACGGCCAATCTTCAAGGAAGATTCCCTGCATTGCATGCTGTTTTGCATCCCCACCATCCTCTGCCGACACACCGTTCAGAGTTTTCTGAAAAAGAAAAAGGACTTCTTTTATAAGCAAACTGCCAATCATAGGTCGACCAACTCTGTTTCAAAATGCTACAAAATTACGCACCAATTTGCCTTCCGAATCATGCTGACAGATTTTTGCTCTCCTTGGCTAATGATCGCCTCTTTGGGCTCGCCGGTATTGCAAAGGCGTGGGACCCCCATGCGTTCGCTTCCGCGATTTTGGGTTACCAACTTGTGCCAAGGCCCCTTGTCCCGTGGGTGGCAGCGGTTTTCCCGTTCATTGAAATTCTCTCGGCCCTGGCCATTCTTGGCGTCAATCCGAGAGTGGGAGCGATCAGTATGGTCGTGATGAGTTCTCTCTTTTTCAGCCTGAGCGGGATCTCCCTGCTCCGCGGGCTCGAGACGGATTGCGGTTGTTTCTTTGGGCCGTCGGTCTCGATGCCGCTCGTCTTTGTAAGGTCGGCGCTTCTCGTCTTTCTTAGTGGGTGGCTTTACCTCACGACATCAAGGAGAGCGTCGGTGCATTGTTGGCCCGAACGTTTCCTAACGG
>CAZSPO010000333.1:0-1705 GCA_964608775.1 uncultured Chthoniobacterales bacterium
CCAGATGGCCGAGCTCGCCGTGCCGCGCGGGCTGTTCGAGGAGATCCTGCAACGGATCGATCGGCTCCGGCCACAGCCGCCGCCATTCACTGCATGAGCGAGGAGCACTCATTGCACCTCGATCCGACGGCGAAGTGTGTCTGCAGTCCCCAAGAATGGCTTCTTGGCGGACGCTATGGGCTTGTTCTGGGCCACGAAGGCCTTTGCCGTGCCGCCAGTCGGGCCCTTGCGCCGACGTGGGTTTCCTCACGACATCATGGAGCGTATTAAGTGGCCAGAGTTGGCGTCAAATGCACGATGTGGGTCAGCTACACTACGCGTCGGGACACGATTCCCCAGGGAGGGGATCGCGCGATATGCAGGGCTCGCAGAGTTTGCCTCGCGCCGAAAACCATTGCTAACGCGTACTCAAAACGGCACCGTGCTCACCAGAGGCACTCACCAGAGGCACTCACTTCGGAAAGACCAGATCGGATGGACAGAATGTACGGCGGATGGCTTTTGCCGCACCACCTTTTTGCAAAATTAGGCAAACCTTCAATACCAATGGCGCAGACCGATGCCGAGAACTGAAGAGAAATATTTCCTCTCCTTTTACGGCGACGGACCGTATTGGACTGACTTCCTTCATCTATTGGCATATCCTTCAGATACAAACTATATTTGGCCTTTCCGCTATCCGCAAAATCTCATCGACATCTCACTGTCCAAAAAGGTGACAGAAGGCCCGCAAGCCAAGAGAAGGCTACTCGGAGTCGAAGTGATTGTGGGCACTCGCTTTCAGGCCAAAGGTAAAGAGCACCTATTCTTCCCAATCAGAAAAGCTTACATTCGTCGGGTTGAGCTAAAGGCTGGAATCTTCCAGTTTTTCTTTTTTTTAGGAAACCATTTTGATTTCCGGAGTTTAACTAGACTCGGCGACTTGTCGGTTGACGTACCAATTGGAAATGAGAAGCTTGCGTTCTGTTGCAATCTTCCGTCCGCGTTGCCTCCCGATTGCCCTCGAGAATTCGAAGGCGATAACTGGAACAAGTTCTCTAAGCTCATCTCAAATGAGTACGAATTGCCAGTAAATTCAAATGCTGCAAAAAGCCTCTGGCTAAAAATTCTTGCAAGCGACGACGACCATCCAAGCCTAAAGATGGGCATTGAAAAAACTTCCAATTCTTGGCGATGGTGGCGGAGAAAGTGCGCAAGCCGAGGGTTGTTCATGTATCCAAGTGAAAACTCAAGGATCAGCTACGCGCACCACGCCCCATCCCTCGAAGGTAAAAATACGACTTTAGGCGAAATAGACATCGATGTCTCAATAGATTCAAGAAGCTTAGAGTTGAGTACCGTTGGCGCTAGAGCAATTGGTAATTATGGTGTTCAAGAATTTTCTTTGGCCGCTTTGAGACCCACTAAAATCACGCACAAGGTATCTTTCAGGTTCAAGGCTGAAACCCTTACGAGCCAAAATAAAAATTTGCAAGTGCATACGACTACCTATGAAATTCCAATCTTCGTTCGTTGGTCACTTTTTCACTGGCTTCGCAGTTCCGCACTGCCGCTATTGGGGCTGTTTGCGTCCCTTTTTGTACTCGGCGTATCTGGTGTTATTGGAAACAATATTGGCAAAGTCGTTGATGGCAGCATTTCAATTTCGGACATCGCCGCCCAATGGCAGCTTATACTTATTGTTGCCGCTGCTTCGGCGTGCGCG
>CAZSPO010000333.1:1715-3972 GCA_964608775.1 uncultured Chthoniobacterales bacterium
GACACTCGTCTTTCCTTTCTTAAAAAGAGGCGGGCACTGGTAAGTGCAGGCTCCTGCGGTTTTCGGCCAACCCGTTACCGATATTTATGGCCGAGATGTCTCAGGCCTTAGCATTGCAGCTCAAGTGCAAGCAATCGATGCCGCCTTCGATTTCTGGCGATCTCAGGGTTTTCCCTACCCGAAGACTTGCATCAATATCGCGGTGCGTGAGCTAGAACTGTTGAAATCCATAGGGTCAAAAGACCTTGACCACGTTCTAAAACACCCTTCGAGCGTTGGCCTAAGAACCGCAAACAGTCTCCAGCGCAGCATCTGGAAAGTAAAAGTGAAAGGTCGCTCGCCGCTAGAATGCTTTGAAAATGATGAAAGCCTAAAAAAGATCCTAGTGCGTGCGGTCAGGCTGCGACAGGATCGCAAATGCTGGAGTGCGAACGAAATACGAACTTTTTGCGGCTTGTTTAATCGATCAAGAGCATCCAATTTCCGGCCAACCGTGGCAAAAGTAATTTATGAAAAATACAGTGGAGTGGGGAGTCAGGTTTTGGATTTCTCCGCTGGCTTCGGCGGTCGGGCCTTTGCCGCGATTGCTGCTGCTAGAGAGTACCACGGCATTGATCCTGAGAATTCTCAGGTTGCCGGAATCAATGAATTGAAGATGCTTGTTGGAGAGAAAGTGAAGACTTATGTGGGCTGCGCAGAAGATATTCTACCCACAATAGACGATGCAAGCTTTGAGCTCATTTTCTCAAGCCCGCCATATTTCAACTTGGAAAAGTATTCTCCAAATTTAAGTCAGAGTTACAAGCGATATCCTGAGTTCGAAGCCTGGGTTTCTGGTTTTCTTCAACCCGTCGTTACACATGCATATCGCGTCCTCCAAAAAAGCGGCTATTTCGTAGTAAATGTAGCTAATATCCCCAGGTTTGAAGTGGGAGACAGGTTTCGCGAGATCGCAGAAAAATTGTTTGGCACACCGGTCTCGGTTCATAGCCTCATGCTTCAGGCGAATCCATCTTACATAGCCAAATTCGGTAGATTTAAGCGAAAGGAACCAATCTTTGTGTTCAGGAAGTGAGGCAATGTATTTGGAAGACACTCCGATTGAAATTTATGAGATAGACAAAATCCCGGTAAATGTGAAGCGCGACGATCTTTTTGCGTTGCCACCGGCGCCCCCGCTCGGGAAGCTTCGCGGCCTTCGGGCTATCCTACCCCGTTTGAGGTCGGAGGGAAAATTTCAGATTGGGTGTTTCGAGGCCCATCGTTCTCAGGTCGGAGTTGCGGTTGCTGCGGCTTGCGCGAATGAACCCGGATTCTTTTGCACTGTGGTCTACCCTCAATTTGGCAGGGCGCCGCTGAGGGACACGGTGGTGAGTGCCAAGTCCCTTGGCGCTCGGATTATACCGATTAGAGGAAACCATGTGCCCATCAATCACAGTCAAGCAAAGAGAATTGTTGAAGCAGATGGAGGGTGGATGATTCCTTTTGGATTTCAATTCAATGAGGCCATTCAGGCGGTTTCAGAACAGGCAAAGCTAATACCATCTGAGTTTGTCGAAGGTGGGACGGTCGTTGTCCCTTGTGGTTCCGGGGTAACGCTAGCTGGTGTCGCGCTAGGTTTATTTGATAGGGTAAATGTTTTTGTGGGAGTATCTGTTGGTCGCTCCGCGCGCGCCATTGCGAAGTGCCTTCGAACCGCAGGTGTGAGAGACCTTTCAAATATCGAAATCATCGAGCCAAAGCAATTATATGGTGAACAAGCAGAAGGAAGCGCTCCTTTCCCGTGCAATGCCTACTACGATCTGAAAGCTTGGTCCTATATTTCCAAAGAGATTAAAAGGTTCAAAGGCGGGCCAATTCTCTTTTGGAATGTTGGGGGTTAGTAGGTGCTTGTTTCGTGAAAACAGTTCACCGGCGACCGCCTGGGGCCGCTTGCCCGCGCCTTTGGCGCCATCTCGAATCAGGATTTCGGGAGCGCCACTCATGCGGAGGCGATCAACCGGCACCTTCGTCGGCCCTGGCACTCCTGAACAATAGCGACTGGGAGGCCTCGACGAGACGGTGTGCCGCCCGACTTGTGGCAGCGGCGGCTTTCTCTTGGCGGCCTACGACCACATGAAGGGCCAGAGCCAGGACCGAAGCCTGCAACGCAAGCTCCGCTCGGGTGCCCTCGACGGCTTCGATCTGGTGGCCGAGGTGGTGCGCCTGGAAGCGATGAACATGTACCTGCACGGCATCGGCGAAAAGGAGAGCCCGA
>CAZSPO010000333.1:3982-4232 GCA_964608775.1 uncultured Chthoniobacterales bacterium
GGCGCGTCGGCCGGACAAGCGCTGGAACGTGGTCCTCACCAACCCGCCCTTCGGCCGGATGGGCGCCTTTTCGGTGATCGACACCGAGACCGGCAAGGTCACCAAGGAGCGGGAGAGCTACGAGCGCGACGACTTCATCGCGTCCACCTCCAACAACCAGCTCAACTTCCTCCAGCACATCATGAGCATCCTGAAGCAAGGTGGCCGGGCGGCGGTCGTCCTGCCCGACAACGTGCTCTTCGAGGAGGGG
>CAZSPO010000334.1:0-4221 GCA_964608775.1 uncultured Chthoniobacterales bacterium
GGGGGAGGGTTTCGGGGGGGGAGGTTTGGCGGGAATGGGGGGAGAAGCGGGGGGGATTTGCGCTTTGGCGGAGAGAAGCGAACGGCGGGCGGGATCGACGAGGAAGGTGTGTTCGAGGGCACGGCGACCGATCAGCATGCGGAAAAGCATTTTTTCACGGCTAACGAGGGAAATTTCGATCCGCTTGCAGACCCCGCCGATGCAGAGGGTGGTGGTGACGAACCATCGTTCCACGTAATGCCCGTTGCTGGAGCGGACTCGGGCGAATTTGAGCGGTTGGGCGATCACCCGCGTGGTGCGGGGTCGGCGGCGGGTGCCGTGGATGACTTCGAAACGGATGCGCCCATCGGGAAGGGGTTCGAGCCGCTCCACATGAAGGGCGCTGGTGCGGGCTCCGGTGTCGGCCTTGGCCTTGAGCCGTTCGATCCCCCAATCGGGGAGTTCGACATATTCGCTCCAGCCGATGATGGTGCGGGCGGCGGCCATGGGGGGAGGGTTAGCCGGCGAGTTTGCGTTCCAGGATTTCGCCGACGAGTTTGGGGTTGGCTTTGCCTTTGGAGAGGCGCATCACTTGGCCCTTGAGAAAGTTAATCGAAGCAGGGTTGCCTGCTTTGTAATCCTCGACCGGTTTGGGATGGGCGGCGATCACTTCGTCGCAGATGGCTTCGATGGCGCCGGTGTCGCTCACCTGTTCGAGCCCCTTTTCCTTCACGATGGCCTGCGGATCCCCGCCGGTTGCGAACATCTCGACAAAGACTTCCTTGGCTTGTTTGCCGTTGATTTTCCCGTCGTCAACGAGCTTGACCAATCCGTCGAGGTGGCGGGTCGGGATGGGGCAATCGGCGATGGGAAGCGAGGCATTGCCGAGGGCGCTTAGGAGGTCGTTGAGAATCCAGTTGGCGACATTTTTGGGTTTGCGCGCCCCGCTGGCGGCTTCTTCGAAGTAAGCGGCGAGCGCCCGATCATCGGCGAGCACGGCGGCGTCGTAGGGGCTGATTTGGTATTGGTCGACAAAGCGGGCCCGTTTTTCGGCTGGCAATTCGGGGCGACGCGCCTGGGCGGCTTCCACGAGGCCGTCGGTGCGGACGGGGAGAAGGTCGGGTTCAGGGAAGTAACGATAATCGTGGGCATCTTCCTTGGTCCGCATGGTGAAGGTTTGGGCGGTCACATCGTCCCACCGCCGGGTTTCCTGCACGATACGTTCACCGGCCTGGACGGCGGCGGTTTGGCGTTCGATTTCGAACGCGAGGGCGCGGCGGACGCCGGAAATGGAGTTCATATTTTTGATCTCCACTTTGGTGCCATATTCGGTCTGGCCTTCGGGACGGATGGAGACGTTGCAGTCGCAGCGGAGTTGGCCTTTTTCCATGTCGGCATCGCTGACGTCGCCGTAGATGAGGATTTGTTTAAGGGCGGTCAGAAACGCGAAAGCCTCTTCGGGGGAAGCGATATCGGGTTGGCTGACGATCTCCATGAGTGGCGTGCCGGCGCGATTAAAATCAATGCCGCTGGTGCTCTCGAAGTGAGTGCTCTTGGCGACATCTTCTTCCAGATGGATGCGGACCAGCCGGATGGCCTTGCCGGGGGTGGCAATCGTTTTCTGCGCATCTTTGGGGTAAGCGAGATCGTGGAGGAGCAGGGAGCCGTTGAGACAGATCGGCATGTCGTATTGCGAGATCTGATAGTTTTTGGGCATATCGGCGTAAAAATAGTTTTTACGGTCGAACTTGCAGACGGGGGCGATGTCGCAGTCGAGCATGAGGCCGGTGAGGGTGATCATGCGGAGGGCTTCTTCGTTCATGACCGGGAGCGCCCCGGGGAGGCCGAGGCAGACGGGGCAGGTCTGGGAGTTGGGGGGTGCCCCGTATTCCACCCGACAGCCGCAGAACATTTTGCTGCGGGTCTTGAGCTGGACGTGGACTTCGAGGCCGATGGTGACGAGGTAATTCATGGGCGTGAGGAGAGCTAAGAGCGAGGGGGCGTGGGGAGCAAGTGGAGAGAGTGAGGATGGTGGGGATCAACCGAGATGGGCGAGGGCCTGACGGCGGTCGAGGACGATGGCGAGGAGTTCGGGTTGGTTGGGGGGAGCGATCTGGTTGTCGGCCAGGGTGCGCCCGAGTTGGAGGTGGGCGGCGGCTTTGAGGCGTTCGATCCGTTTGAACTCCCGTTCGGAACCGGCGGCGTGGATAAGGCGGCGGCTTCGTTCGAGCCGGAGTTTGGCGAGGGTGGCCAGGAGGGTCTGTTGGGCGGTGCGCCGTTCGGATTCACCCCGACGACGGGCCTCGGTGATGGCTTCTGATTCCCCGCCGAGCACGACCCGTTTGGAGCGCCACAATCGGCGTTGCTGATCGACGTCTTCGCGTTCCTTGCGCAACTCAGTTTGGCGGACCATCATGCGGCGGAGGTCCCCGTCGATGTTGAGTTTTTTGGAATGGACCAACTGGTCGCGCTCCTTCGCAAGGGCGGTGAGCTGTTGGTCGAGGGCGAGGAGAGCTTTTTCGAAAGCGGTCGCGCGGAGAGCGGCTTCGGCTTGTTCACCGGTGGAATCGGGTTGGCGTTCTAACGCCGGGCCGAGCCGGGCATCGATGGCGGCACTGGCGGATTCGAATTCCGACCGGGCCAAGGATTCCCGTTCGTCTAGATCGCGAATGGCCGCCGCCAGATCGGCGTGATGATTGATATGCGCCACTTGGGCCTCTTCGAGTTCTCCGAGAAACGCGAGGGTCGGTTGGAGTTCCTGCGAAAAATCAGCCGCCTGCCAGCCGTGGAGCCCCAGAGCGGTCTCGGCTTCTCTCAACTCGCGGGTGAGGCGGCGGCGTTCGAACCAAGCGAGGCACGAAGCCCACCATCCGGGACTGGACATGGGCGGCGCAGCGGTCAGACCGCTTTGATCCGAGCAATCGCCTCTTCGCGGGTGGCGACGATCGGGTAACTGGTCGGGAGCCCCGAGATGTCAAAAATCCGTTGCACCGGCGGCTGCAAAGCGCACAGCATCAGGGTGCCATGAGTGCGGGCCAAGTTTTTCCCGGCCAGAAAAAATTCGCGCAATCCGGCGCTGCCGACGTAAGTCATGCCACTGAGGTCGATGACGACTTTTTTGCGATCGCCACTGACGGCTTCGTCGAGTTTGCCTTTGACAGCGGTCGAAGCGGGAGCGTCCAGACGACCGCTGATGGTCACGATCAGGATGTCATCCACTGTTTCGGAAGAGATTTCGAGGTTGGAGTCCATAGGTATAACGGGGCGGAAGTGCAGGGAAGTGAATGCCGTCGGGCGGGGCGGGTGTCAAGTGCGAGAGGGTTTGCGAGAGGGTTTGCGGCGGAGGGTGCCTTTCTGGGTGCGCCCCCGGAACCGTATGCGGAGGGGGAGACCGAAGAACGGGCGATGCTGACGAATCACGCCGTCGAGGTAGCGGCGGTAAGGGTCGTCGATGAGCGATTCGTTGTTGACGAAGAAGACAAATTCCGGGACGGGAATCCGACCGGCCTTCTCGGCATGGACCTGGGTGGCATAGAGCAATTTGAATCGGCGCACCCCTTGTTTGGGGGGGGGCTGGCGTTCCATGGCCTGAATGAGAAGTCGGTTGAGTTGGCCGGTGTTCACCCGAGTCTCGCTGGCCCGACGGATTTTTCCGATCAAATCGAAGAGATCGGGTAAATGCGTGGATTTGACCGCCGAGAGGGCGAGCACGGGGACATGAGGAAAAAAGAAGAGCTCCGCCCGAACCTGATCGAGCAACTCGCGCATCCAGCCTTTGGAGGGCTGCTCCTGGTCGAGTAAATCGAGTTTGTTCACCAGAATAATAGCGGGCTTCCCGGCCTCGATGATCATCCCGGAAATTTTTTTGTCCTGGGCCGTCACGCCCATCGCTCCGTCGGTCACCAAAATGCAGAGATCCGCTCGTTCAATACATTTACGGGTGCGCATCGCGCTGAAGACCTCGACGGAGGTATCCTGCTTGCCTCGGGCGCGGAGCCCGGCGGTGTCGATGAGCAGGAGTGTTTCCTCCCCGATCTTCACGGGCACATCGATGGCGTCGCGGGTCGTGCCAGCAATCTCGCTCACGATCACACGGCGGTCGCCGCAGATGGCATTGACCAGGGAGGATTTCCCCACGTTGGGACGACCGATGATCGCGATTTTCACCGGGGCCGAGACCGGATCGGCAACCGGATTGCCAACCGGATCGGTGCCGGGGGCCTCGTCCGCGGTTGAGGGCAA
>CAZSPO010000335.1:0-4169 GCA_964608775.1 uncultured Chthoniobacterales bacterium
TGGCCTGGGCCGCCGGGTTCAGTGTCGTGATCGCGTGGGTGGGGGCGCTCATTGCATCCTGAATTTCAGCAATCTGCATTCTCATGGATTATTTTTCCAACTATCAGGAATGGCGCGAGGCCATCACGGTGCATTGTGGACTGAGTCTGACGAGCGCATACTGCCGCGAGCGCATCGCTGCCCTGCGCGATGGGGGAGACAGGTCTACCCGCGCCTTCGTCAAGCTCTACGGAGCGGCCTACCGTGACCGCGTCATCTCGTGGTTCGAGCGCGCCCACACCGAGGCTGGATAAGTGCGGCACCGGGAGGCTCTTGGTAAACTCCTCCGCCGACTGGGTTCCAGGCGATCTCCTCGCCCAGGGGGACGCATTTTCGAATGCCGATCACAGGATCAGGTGAGAGTTCAACAATCGACGACGAGCCGAGAGGGTTCCTCTCGCCTAAATAGATATAGATAGCGTGAAATGAAAATACTTTGATTGCACGTCTTCCATGCAACCCCGCCGAAACCCCACCCTTCGAAACAATGATGAAACCCAATGATCGCCGCAACAGGATCGCAGTCACCGTTTTGGTGCTGACGGCAGTTTTCAATCTGCTCTCCTCCTCCGCATCCGCCCAAACCCCGGCAACAGGACAAGAGGAAAAATCAACCGTGGTGGTGAATATCACGGGAGGAATCGACGACCTGCATGCCTCCAGCATGGCCATCGGTTTGGCGTCTGATGCGATCAAGGGCGGTCGCCGCGCTGTCATTTTTTTGAATGTGGATGCTCCCATGTTGGCGAAGCTTGATTTGTCGGCAGACGTGAAGTTCGCCGATTTTCCACCGATCAAAGAAATGCTCGCGAGCTTCTTGGCTGCGGGCGGCGAGCTCTATGTCTGCGGACATTGCGCGGCCGTGACTGGAGTCGACCCGTCTGCTCTAATCAAAGGTGCCGTCGTGGCGGGGCATGGCGATCTTTTCGATAAGCTCCCGGCCACTGCGCTGACTTTTTCCTATTGAAGAATCCCGACCCCTCCCAACTTCCTGATTCCCATTCATCATGTCCTCTGATACTTCCTCCGCTGACCACGACAAAGACAGGCAGGATCACGCCGCCTGGAGAAGTGACCACACCGCGTGGTCCAAGGATTACCGGGAAGCCAGAGACATTTTGGATCGGGCGCTCAAGGCCATTGCCGAGCTCGAATCGGACGTGCAGTCGCATGAGCTGGAGATCGCCCGGCACGAAGAAGAAATCGCGAGTCACGAGAAAGCCGGGAACGCCGAGTCCGCGGCTCACGAAGCTGCGGAAGCCAAACACGGCAGGCACCGGAGCGCACACGAAACCAATAAGGCCCGTCACGAACGCATCATGAGGCCCTTGCGCGCCCTCAATGAAGCGCTGCAGTGAGGCTCTGCGGGGCGATCTCGCGTCGGCCGATCCGAAAGGCTTCCGGTGAAGCTGTCAGGATTCGCCGCCACCCTCTCCCCGAAAGCAATTTCCTGCTCCTACCCGTGGATGCGGCGGATGAGAAAATCCGCCGTCATCGTGATCGGATCTTCGCCTAGCAGATCAGCCGCCCGGGGATGCAAGCTCGACACCGGGTTGATGTCGATGAAGACGGGCTCTCCATCGCCGTCCAAGAGGTATTCGACAGCTCCCAGTTCCATCCCGGCGGTGCGCGCGATCCGGAGGTTGGGCCGAGTGATGGTGGCTGGAAGGTCTTTTTCAGGGCTGAGGGTCACCGTGGATTCGGCATGGGCCAGGCAGTAGTTGTATTCACCCGGGGTAAGCGGTGAACCGGCTTCGTAGAGGATCCGCTCGCCAAGGATTTCAATGCGATGGACCATGCCATCGGCGGCGGTGATGCGTTCTTGCTCGACCCATCCATTGGTCGATGAAAACAGGGAATCGGGGGCGTCTTCCTCCGGACCCAGCGCGAAGATTCCCTTGCCGAATCCTCCGCCGGTCGGCTTGAGTAGCACCGGTAAACCTGGCAAGGCACGCCCACCTGGAATCGCGGCGCGGGTAGGCGGCGTCTTGACACCGCATTGCTCGAACAACCTTGCTTGAGCCAGCTTGCTGTGGCCGATGCGGTAGCAATTGCCACCATTGATAATGGTCCGGCCCGCCCGCTCCCACTCGGCGAAAGCATCCTGAAACGCCATCGCACGCTGTGGCATTTTGCCCACGAGACCGGAAGACACCCGGTTCACGATCATGCCGGCGTCCCCCACCGCATCCGGTTCTTCCGCAACGACGACATCTGCTCCCGAGTCCTCCAAGGCCCGTGCCAGAGGCCGCACCCAGACCGGGATGTCGGTGAAAATCGAGATCGTCATGCTGGAAGAAGCCGCAGATGTATCCCCGGGCAAATCAGGTCTGCGAGGGCACCGCCTTTCACCGACTTTGCATTCCCCCTTTTCGACGGCGGCTCAACATGCGCCGGTCGCCATCGGTGTTGTCGCCCCTCGCCAGGGGCAGCGGCTCATCGTCTTCCCATCGAGGGTTGCGATCGCCAATTGTTCAACCCTCATGGCGGTGCGTGTTGGGTGAGGTATTCGATGATGGCTTTGCCAAATGCGGGTAAGTCCGGCGGGCGGCGGGCGGAAAGGATGAAATCATCCACTACGACCGCTTGATCAACCCAGGTGGCACCCGCGTTGACAAGGTCGTCTTTGATTCCGGGCGTGCTGGTCACGGTGCGGCCACCGAGGATCCCGGCTGAGATCGGGATCCACCCGGCGTGACAAATCATCGCAATGAGCTTGCCGGAGCGGTCGAATTCGCGAGTGAGTTCCAGCACCTTCGGATTGCGACGAAGTTGATCGGGCATGAATCCGCCGGGAATCACCAAGGCGGTGAAATCGGACTCGTTGATGTCGCTGATCAACGCCTCGGCCTTGCATGGGTAACCGTGTTTTCCCGCAAACGTTCCCCGTGTCTCAGCGGCAATCAAGGTCTCAGCGCCCGCCTCCTGGAGGCGATAGAGGGGATACCAAAGTTCAAGATCTTCATACAAATCCCCGACAAAAAATAGGACCCGGTGTTGGCTCATTCGTTTTCTGGTAGGATTGGTGGATCAATCTGCGTTTCGTTGCCTGCAATCAGATTCGCCGAGCTGCGCTCCAGGCCGCTTGCCTCTGCCACTGCCCGTAATTGCCGCCCACCCACCGCTGCTATTTTATGGAGAGGGAGCAATCGAGCAGATTTTTTCAGCGGCGACACGCCGCCGCGACCTGATGCAATCGACGCTCAGATGAAATCCGACCAAGTAAAACTAAAGTTTCGTCGGATTCGGCGTGTCCCCTGAGGCGACAGGATTGCTGGAATGAACTTTGGACACGGAGAAAAACCCTGATGCAAGCGTAAAAACATTCCCGTTTATTGCAACTATTTTGCGTTAATGGAACAGGTGCCGTTTCCCGTATCGCCTTCGCCCCTCACCCGCTCCCCGACAGGACCGACGCGAGGCGTTTGAGAGCGGATGGGGAATCCGCGCGCAGTAGTTTTACGGAGGTGCTGCCGACCCGGTGCGGCGGGATGCTCTGCATGGGATCATCGAGGAGAGATTCGCGGAACCGGAGCGCCGATTCCTCGTCCCGCCAACGGGTCTCCAGCAGCAGCGCGGCGGAGCCGTCGGGGAATTGCCAGACCGCCCAGCGATCACCGGTCCACGGCCCGGCGAGGGTCTTGGCGACATCGACGGGATACCATTTCGCGAGCCAGGGAACGAGGCCGCCGATGCCGAGGACATCGGTGAGATCGGGCGGAGTTTCCGCGAGATCATCGGCGAAATCGTCGGACACGGGATCGCGCTTCCAGAGACCGGGATCCACGTACCAGCGCGGGCGAAAGTATTCCATCGTCGTGGCGGGCGGGCGGGCGATGACCGGATCGAGTCCAGAGAGCGCTCCGGTGGCGCCGACGTGGAAATCGACGAAGAAGGGTCCGACCTCTCCGGGCAGGGCCTGCCATAGGGCGAACTCGCCCGATGCAAATGATCGTTCTTCCCGGCGCAGGAGGAATTCGACCGGGGGCTGGGCGGCGGGAGAGATCCCCCGCGAGCGGGCGTAGCGATAGATCGTGACGGTGCGCAGCCCCTGCCGGAGCGCGTCGCGGGCGCGGCGGGCGTCGTCGTTCTCTTCCCGTTCCATTCTGTCGTAACTGCCTGCCGTTGCC
>CAZSPO010000336.1:0-4134 GCA_964608775.1 uncultured Chthoniobacterales bacterium
TTCATCCGCAGATTAAAAGGATTGCCACAGATTGAAGAAGTTTTAAGTCGTTTATCTCCCGTCATAAATGAACCAAATCTGCGAGAATCGGTCAATCGGCGGTTGAGGATCTTCTACTTAAGTAAACCATATCCGGGCTAAGCCTGCTGTTTGCGAAAGAGGGATAAAAAAAAGCGGCGGAGAATCGTGAGATTCTCCGCCGCTCCGAATGTCAGCAGTGGCTGATCATGGCCGGAGGTTAGACGGCTTTCTCGCCTTTTTCCTCGGTCCGAATGCGAATGGCATCGTCGATCGGGTAGACGAAGACTTTGCCATCGCCGATCTTGCCGGTTTTGGCGGCTTTGATGACGGCGGCAACCGCTCCATCGACGACAGAGTCGGCGACGACCACTTCGATTTTGATTTTGGGAAGGAAGTCGACCGTGTATTCGCTACCGCGATAGATTTCGGTATGGCCTTTTTGGCGTCCGAAACCTTTCACTTCGCTGACGGTCATCCCTTCGATGCCGAGTTCGGCCAGGGCGTCCTTCACTTCCTCCAACTTGAAGGGTTTGATGATCGCTTCGATTTTTTTCATGCGACGTAGTTTCTAATGGATGGTTTTGCTTGCGGGCGATCCCGAAATTCATTCGGGATCGCCCTTGGGCGTTCTGCGTTACTTGTTCGGCACGAAGTTCGGGTAGGCTTCTTGCCCGTGTTCCCCGATGTCGAGACCTTGTTCTTCTTCTTCCTCGCTGACCCGGATGCCGATCACCGCTTTGATAATGGTGAAGATGATCAGGGAAGTAATGAAGGCGAATGCACAGATCGACAGGGTGCCGATGAGCTGAGTCAGGAAGCTGAGCTCTTCGTTGCCACCGTTGAAGAAGGGCAATCCGACAGCCAGCGTGCCCCAGATGCCGCAAATCCCGTGGACTGAAATGGCTCCAACCGGGTCGTCAATTTTGATTTTATCAAAGAAGAGGATCGAGAAGACCACGATCACCCCGGCGATGAGACCGATGATGACGGAAGCCAGCAGCGTGACGCTATCAGCGCCTGCCGTGATCCCGACAAGCCCGGCCAAAATGCCGTTGAGCGCCATGGAAAGGTCCGGTTTTTTCAAGAGAGCCCACGAGAGGAAGATGGCCGCTAGTCCTCCCGCTGCTGCTGCGCAGGCGGTGGTGACGAAGACAAAAGAGACCGCTTCAGGATTCGCGCTGAGCACCGAGCCACCATTAAATCCGAACCAGCCGAGGAAGAGCAGGAAGACCCCGATCGTAGCCAGCGGCATGCTGTGGCCGAGGATCGGTTTAATTTTCCCGTCGACATATTTGCCGCGGCGCGGGCCGAGGATTAGGACGGCTGCCAGGGCGGCAAAACCGCCGAAGCCATGGACCAAAGTCGAACCGGCGAAATCGTAGAAGCCCATCTGATCGAGCCACCCGCCGCCCCATTTCCAGGAGCCAGTCACGGGGTAGATGAACATGACGAGCAGCGTGCCGCCCAACATGAAAGCAGGCAATTTGATTCGCTCGGCGACCGCCCCCGAGACAATCGTCGCGGCGGTGGCCGCAAACATTGCCTGGAAGATAAAGTCGGTCCAGCCCGTCATGCAAAGGCCTGTGCCGCCATAGGAGAAGTCGGTCCCGCCGTAGTCTGCCGTGGTGACCGGGCTTCCCGGTGAGAAGAAGCCGTTGAAGTCACCGGGATACATGCAGTTGAAGCCCCAGACTAAATAGGTGAGGATCCCCATGCAGATAATGAACACGTTCTTGAACAAGACATTGACCGTGTTCTTCGATTGGCAAAGGCCGGATTCCAAGGTGGCGAAACCGAGGTGCATGGTAAAGACCAGGGCAGCCGCGATCAGGATCCAGAGATTGCTAACGGTGAAGAAGTCGAAGGTCACACCGTATAGGGCGACCAAAGCGAGATAATCCTCGTCTGGCTCCGCTGGCCCGGCGGCCTCTTCTTCCGGTTCGGCTTCCGCAGTGGCGACAACCGTCTCGGTTTCCGCGACGGCGGTCACCTCCGCATCTTGCGCCCAAGCCATGTTCCCAGCGCCGAGACCGGCGAAGGAGAACACGCCGAGCGCAAGGCCGAACGTGAGTGATTTAAGGTTAGTCAACATAAGCAATGCAGGCGTTTTTAAGGGTGTCGGTTAAGGTTGGGTGTTGGTTGGTTGGTTGGTTGGTTTTTTCAGTCTTGTTTTTTCCGTCATAGACGGAACCGGGACCCGAAGGCCCCGGCTGCCGTTGCTCTCGCCCCTCTCCGCATCCTGGCGGTGTTGCGGCCCCTGCCGAATTCTGCCCCCTCCTTGCCGACCGCTTTCCCCGGTTCCCTGGTCGGCATGGCCCTGGCATGAATCCGGCCGTTCCCTGCCGCAACACACGCGGATGTGGATCAGTCCGAAAGACGAGCGGAGCGGTAAGCATACCCCGTGCCACGCGGCTTCTCCCTGATGGGAGAAGCCGCTAGCCCCTCTGGTCGAGAGCGCTTTCGCACAAAATTCCTCACGAAAAATGGTCATTTTTAGGCAACCCCGGCGCAGCAACGGGCTGGGGAATGAAGATTGCCACCGAAGCGGGGGGTTCGGTAGGAACAGGCATCATGGAAACGCCCGGTGCTTCCACCTCCTCCCTTTCCGAAGCGCCAGCGACCCAGGTGGCCACCCGGCGGCAACGGTTGGCGTTCGGCTTTCTGGCACTCGTGTTGCTCATCGCCACCCTGCTCCTGCGGGTGCCGGTCTTTACGAGCTTTGATCTGCATGGCTTCGATGAGGTGCTTTATGCCAGCTACGTCGTGATGCTGGAGGAGACCGGATTGGCGGGCTATCCCGACGTGGTGGCCGCCCATCTGGAGCATCAGGCGGGGCTCGATCATGCCGTCCTGCCGCCGACGCGGTTTCTCTATATTTACCTCGGCTACACCTGGCAGCAAATCTTCGGACTGGAACCCTTTCCCGCTCTGCACGCGGTCTCTTGTTTTTTCTCGGTGCTCATGGTGCCGTTGTCGCTGATCGCAGCCGCCCGAATGAGCGGGTCTCTGCGGGCGGGGGCGGCGGTGGGTGTGCTGATGCTTTGTGCTCCGACGCAAATTCACATGAGTCAACACGCCTTGATCGATGGGGTGGTGGCCTTTTGGGCGACGCTTTCGCTCTGGCTGCTCTTTGAATCGATGCAACGCGGGGTGCGTCCGGCGGTTTGTGTGTTGCTCCTCCTGGCGGCGACGGCCTTGATTTTAACAAAAGAAAATGCCGCCTTCGTTTACGTCGGCCTGGTGGCGGCTTGGGTGACGCTGGCCTGTTTGATCCGGCCCGAGCGGGCTTGGTTGCCATTGGCCACCCTCGGAGCAGCCGGGGTGTTGGCGTTGCTCATCCTCTTCGCCCTTTGCGGTGGGGTCGGGGTGTTCGTGGAAATTTATCAAACCCTGGTCGCCAAGGCTTACCAACTGCCTTACGCGATTTATACGGGGGACGGTCCGTGGTATCGATACCTCGTCGATTTGATGACCATGAGCCCGGTCGTGCTGATGTTTGCCATTGCTGGGGCGTTGGGTCCGTGGCGGCGGGAGCCAGGGGTTTGGGCGGTGACCGCCTTTGTTTTGGGGACTTACTTGGTCATGGTTAACATTAAATACGGCATGAATCTGCGGTATGCCTGCATTTGGGATCTGCCGCTCCGTCTATTCGCCGTGCTCCTGCTCGGTCGGCTTTGTCTGCGGTGGCAACGGGGTGGGGTCTGGCTTTTTTGGGCGTTGATATTTTTGGTCTGCCTGCAGGAACTCCGCCAATACCGCATCTTTTTTATCGACGACGATTTGTATGAGCTGATCTCCCTCCGGCTACAGAGTGCGGTGAATATTATTAAACTCCCCGGTGGCTCGCCGATTCAGTGAGCCTGAGACCGGAGGAAAGCGTGGGGTTGACGTCGGTAGGAAGTCGGGGGCTGAGTGAGGGATGATTCGTTCGGATGAGGATTGGATGCGTCTCGCTTTGCGGGCGGCGTTGCGCGGGGTGAGAACGGTCGCGCCGAACCCGCCCGTGGGCGCGGTGTTGGTGCGGGAAGGGAGGTTGCTGGCTTGCGCGCATCATGTTCGGGCCGGGGAGGCGCATGCGGAAGCGGCGGTCTTCGCGGCGCTGGCCGATCCGAT
>CAZSPO010000337.1:0-4124 GCA_964608775.1 uncultured Chthoniobacterales bacterium
GGATCGCCATCCCGGTCACAAAGACAAGCGCTGGCACGATCACAAACCCTCCGCCCACCCCAAACAGCCCTGCAAGGACGCCTGCCACGGCCCCAGCTCCAATCAGTCGCACGCGGCAACCCGGCTCCAATCCCCCTCGGCTTTTTTCGACGCACGGCCCGGCCGCCATTTCTTCAGACTGCCCTTTGAGCATCCGCCAGCCGACGTAACCCATCAGCCCGGCAAACAACGACAACACGACCCCAGCCGGTAGCAGCTGACCCAAAATCGCCCCGCCCGGAGCCAAGCCCATCCCTCCTGCAGCAAACCAGAGTCCCGCTTCGACGGCCGCTTCCTTTCGGCGAAGCCATGCCCCAAACCCCGCTGTTAAACCGACTGCTGCCAGGCTCAGGCCGGTCGCAATTTCCACTGGTTGGTGCAGCACATAAACCAAGAGCGGAATGGCGAAAATCGAACCGCCTCCTCCCGTTAACCCCAGGGCAATGCCTACAAATCCGCCGCAAACCGCCGCCAGGAACGTCATCATGCCCCGCCTTTTTCAACAGACCCGCCCTGATTCAATGCAACAACCCACGGGCTTCTGCAATGCGGTCGCAGGCCGCGCAGATGCCGTCCACATAAACGACTCGTCGACCGTGGTTTTGTAAGAAAGAGGCCGCCAGTGAAGCGCGTTTGCCTGTCCCACAGTGCACCCACCAGGTGGTCTCGCCTGTCAATTCTCCGAGCGCGGGTCGCAAGCGGGTGTAGGGAATATTCCGTGCTCTGGGCAGTCGGCCTTCAGCAAACTCGGAGCGGTTGCGGACATCCAAAATGGCAGCCCCCGGCTCCAACTGCTCCGGATTCCAATCCCCAAAATCTATCCGCTGCAGATACCCAGTTGCCAGACCGGCAGCCTTCACGGTTTCCGTCGACACCCAGCCGTCCACCCGGTCCAATCCAATCCGGTAAAGTTGACGGATCGCTTCCTCGGCCGCTGTGCCGTCCGGCACAACCAAGAGCACCTGATCCGTCGGATTCAAATAAGAGCCCGCTGCCGTGGTGAAGTAAGGTCCGGGCATCGGGGCATGGATCGCTCTTGGCAAATGGCTGCTTGCAAAAGCGGCCCCCGACCGGTTCGTATCGAGCACTTGGACTCCTGACCGGCTCCCGACCGCTTCGACCCCTTCCGCCGACAGGGGGGTGAGCGGCCAAGGTAGGGGGGAGGGAGCGATCCCATCGCGGTTGACCTGTTTCATCCGGGCAAAATAAAGCGGTGGATCGGGTTGCCCAGAGAGAATGAATTCGACAAAGGCCGCCTCCCCAGCCTCGGCCAGTAGGCGAAGGGATGGATTGACCCGACGTTCATAGCCCAAAGTGGAAAATGGCACCGCACCCAACGCTTTTCCGCACGCGCTTCCCGCTCCGTGTGCCGGCAACACCAGCAGATGATCCGGCAATTTTTCGAGCTGCCGGAGGCTGGCCGCCAAGGCTCGTGCTCCCGGTTCCTGGGTGCCCGTGATGCCGGCCGCCTGTTCGAGCAGATCGGGTCGACCCACATCGCCAACAAACAAGAAATCACCGGTTAAGATCCCCATGGGCTCTGCCGCGCCACCTCCTTCGTCGGTTACCAAATAACTCACATGTTCAGGAGTATGCCCAGGAGTATGGCGCACATCAAAGCGGATTTTTCCGATAAAAAAGTGGAAACCCTCACGGACGAACACCGTTTTAGGCCTTCCCTCTGCCCATCGGCTTTGCCAGTCAGGCCCGCCTTCCGCAGAAAGATAAAGCACGAGGTCGGGGTCACTCGCAAAGGCCTGGGCTCCGCTTACGAAGTCGGCGTGAATGTGCGTTTCTGCGACGGCGTTGATCGTTAATCCATGAGAGGCGGCCTCTGCCTGGTATCGGTCAATGTCACGAAGCGGATCGATGAGAATGGCCTGCCCGGTGCGTTGGCAACCGATGAGATAAGCGAACTGAGCGAGGTTGGGTTCAAAAATTTGCCGGAGTAGCATCAGGAGGAGAAGGGAGTAAAAGTTCGACAGGCTCAATCACAGGGAATGCGACCGTTGGGGAGCCCCATTTTTTTTGGGGGAGAGGTGCTTAGCGATTCCACGGGGCTTTCGCGAGGAGGAGGCCCATCCCGCACCAGTCGGTGACTCCGGCAAAAATAAGGCCGCACCCGACAAATCCGCTGAGGAAAAGAAAGGCGGGATGAATGAAGGCACCGAGGAGCAGACCGACGACGACTAAGGTACCGGCTCCGATTCGCACTTGGCGTTCGAGGGAGATGGCCGCTTGACCGCGTTCCACGGGCAGCCCGGCGGCTTCCCACGCTTGCATGCCCCCATCGAGTAATTGGAGATCGTCCAAGCCGGCGCGGGCCAATTGCGTGGCAGCATCGGCGGCGCGCCGACCGGAGCGGCAAATGACCACGCATTGACGGCCGTCTCGGGCGTTGCGGACGGCGTCGGGTTCGAGTTGGTCGAGCGGCATAAGGAGGGAGCCTGGGAGATGGCTGGATCGGTGTTCGACTGGGGTACGGACGTCGAGGAGCAGCGGAGGTTGCTCTGTGCGCAGGGCGGACTGGAGTTGAGCGGAGGAGATGGAGGGGATGGCGAAGGAGTTGGACATGACAGGATTTAACAGTTGCTAAGCTGTGTATACGCAGATACGCATATACGCAATGCAAAAACCGCTTGTTTCTTCAAAATTTTCGCGATCCCAACTCGAACGGCTTGCCGCCATCTTTCGCGTCTTTGGCGATGCCACCCGACTCGCGTTGCTCCAGGAACTTAAAACCGGCCCCAAACAGGTCTCCGCCCTGGTCCACTCGCTCAACGCCACCCAGGCCAATATCTCCCGCCAACTCAAACTCCTCCACGCTGCGGGTCTCCTCTCCCGCACCCGGGCCGGCACCACGGTCGTCTATACCCTATCCGACCCCCTTGTCCTTGAGCTTTGCCAAATCGCTTGCCGCAAACTAAACGAAGCCGCCCCGCAACCGATGCCCGACTTCTCCATCTGAACGAAACCGAATGAATCCCAAAAAGAACTCATTGTTCCCGCGAGGCCTCCCGCCGACCCAAGGGGCTTCAGGCTGACCGGGTGCAAGAGGGGGGAAGCTTTCTCGATGTCTCTAGTCGTGCGAAATGGCGTGAGCCCTCTGATTGAATTAGGTTAACCGAGGTGGGAAAGTCGGGCGGGCTCTGGATGCCAGCGTGGATGTGGGACCGGGGGGGAGGTTTTTTGCCAATTGAGGTTTTGCCCTGCTTTCAGGATGGCTAACCGCCGTTCTTCACTTCGCCAACGCGCTTCATCACACGCATCCGGCTCCCAATCCTTGAGGGCAATCATCTCTAGCTCGGCCCGAATGTCCGCGTAATCAGGATGGTCGGCGAGGTTGTTCCATTCGTTTGGATCGGTTTCTAGGTCGAACAGGTCGGGATCATGCCCGGGGACATAGGTGAGTTTGTATTTCCCTTTGCGGACCATTCGCCAGCCGCGCCAGACCCCTTCACCGTAGTTTTCCATGATGGCCAAGCCTGCCTCAGGCGAGCGCTGTCCGCGAATGAGATCGCTCAGGTCGCGGCCGGCGTGGTGAGGATAGAGTTCGGGCACACCCGCGAGCCTGCAGAGGGTCGGGCCGAGGTCGAGCAGGCTGGTCACTTCCGGAATACGCCCGTGGGGAATCCCTGGCCCGCTCACAATGAAGGGCACACGACTGGACCACTCATAAGCCGCATTTTTGAACCACAAACCATGCTCGCCCATCAGGTCGCCGTGGTCGCTCATGTAAACAACGATGGTGTTTTTATCGAGCCCGGTTTCTTTTAAAAGGGCGAGAATGCGGCCGATGTAATCATCGATCATCGTCGTTCGGGCGAGGATCGCCCGTCGGGCTTTGCGGCAGATTTCATCGGAGACCCTCCCGTGCTGTTGGCCCATCGTGCGCAGCCATTTCACGTAAATGTTTTCCCGGTCCAAAAAGTCGTCGGGAAGGTCCGGCAGATCGACATCCTCATCCTGGTATCGGTTCCAATAGGCTTCCGGGGCTTTGAATGGAAAGTGCGGTCCGGTGAAGGAGACGCAGAGCAGGAAGGGAGACGGATTCTCCTGCCGTCCGATGCGGCGCAGGCCGTATT
>CAZSPO010000338.1:0-4110 GCA_964608775.1 uncultured Chthoniobacterales bacterium
ACCCAAACCGACGCAGCGATGGCCACCGCCGCTCCGACCCCGGCCGCAATCCGCCACCCCCCTGCACGGGGCATCGGCTGCGCCAGCCAATGGGCCACCACCCCGACGCCGCCCATCAACAACCCAGGAAGCGGTAAAACCATGTAGCGATCAGCCGTGGCGGAGCTGCCGAGCGATAGAAAGCCGGAGACCGGGAGCCACATGACCCAAAACCACCCCCAACCGAGCCAGGCTTCCGGCCATCGATCCCGCCTCCTCCACAAGATGGCGGTCACGACTCCGAGCAGCATATAAATCAGCGCGACGCCTCCCCACCCGTGCGGCTCCAGAGGGTGTTGATAAAAAAACATCAAATCATCCGGCAACAAAACCCGGCGGAGCTGGGTGACGGTTTGGACCCCAACCGCCGCCAGCCGGGCCAAGGGCGGATGGGAATCGAATCCGGTGAAGGCGTCGAACCCCTGTTGCGCCACAAACGAATTTCGCACGGCCAGCAAAACGAGCAGCCAGAGCACCCATTTTTCCCGTATCAACCGGACAATTGCCGACGCTTGACCCCACAACGGGCCGGGGGCGAATCGTTTGAGTGGCCATTGATCGAGCCACAACAGCAACAGGGGCACGGTGATCAGCGCTGGCTTGCTCATCAGCCCGGCCAGCAGCAGGAGCGCTGTCCCCGGCAACCCGCGTTCCCGGGGAGCTTCGGCCAGGTAACAGCGGAGGGTGAGGAAGAAAAAGGTGCATCCCAACAGATCCTTCCGCGCCGAGAGCCAGGCCACCGATTCTACCTGCAACGGGTGCAGCAACCAGAGGGCCGCCACGACGAATGCCGGGCTTGTTCGTCCCAACAGCCGGAGCATGACCCAAAAACAGAGCCCCCCATTGAGCAAATGGAGCAGCAGACTGGTGAGGTGATGCCCGGTCGGTTCTCTTTCATAAAGGGAATGATCGATCAACCGACTAAGTTGCGTCAGCGGAATCCAATACTCTGAATGTTTGGAAAAGTGGGTAAGATTGGCTGAAAATGCCCAGCTGATGCTCTCCCAAGTCAGCCCCTCTTGGAGTTCCGGGTTGAGATGCACAAAGCTGGAATCGTCATACGACAGCCAGCCCAACTGGGTGACACCTCCAAAGGCCAGCCAACCAAGGAACAGCAGGGCGAGGACCGCTAGCAAGGGTGAATAAGAGCGTGTCGCAGCCACGATGAACCTCGCTCTTACCGTCCTCCTTCCCGAACTGCCAAACAAAACCACGGGGTTTAAATGTCGGGCTTCAACCATTAAAAGCTTGTCGGACGGACCGATTCCCCCTACCACTCAGACATGCGTCGCATTTTTGCTCTTTTGTCCCTCGCCCTTTTCGCCACCGGATTGACGGCGGCCGGTCCTGGCACCACTCGGGTGCCGTTGGCGGACGGCTTTGATTATCCCGTTGGGAAACCGGATGGAGAAGGGTATTACGTCTATCGCGGCTATCGTCCCAACGGCCATCTTGGCGAGGATTGGAATGGCAAAGGCGGCGGCAACAGCGACTTGGGCGATCCCGTTTACGCCATGGGCCACGGGCTTGTTGTTCTCTCCCGCGACGCCAGAAAAGGATGGGGCAACTGCGTGATTGTCCGCCACGCTTATTTGGAACCGACAACCGGTAAAGTGGAATATGTGGATGCGCTCTATGCCCACCTCGATTTCGTCAGTGTGAAAGAAGGCCAACGCGTTCGACGGGGCGATCAACTCGGCGGGATCGGCACCAATCGCGGCATGTATACTGCCCATCTCCACCTGGAACTCCGCACCAACCTCTCCATTGGGATGAGCCGCATGCAATTCGCCCGCGATAACTCTAACTACCTTAATCCGCGCCATTTTGTCCAAAGCCACCGCAAACTGGCTAGGGGCGGAAAACTCGTTCAAGTCCCGGTCAACACCTTCACCCAAGATCCCCCCCATGCGCCGCCCAGCAAAGTCCGGGCAGGCACCCCCACCCGCGACCGTTCGGATCGCGCCAGCGAATCCGGGGAATCGAGCGGTCTGCGAGCGCTTTTTAATCGCTAGTCCTCTCTCCTTGGGCCGACTAACCGTTTAACGACCGCCGAGTGCCGGGTCGGGAGCTGCTAGCCACGCTCCTAGCCGCCCCTCCGCTTCCAAGGCTTCATCAATCGGAGGAGCCACCGCCCGACTCGGTCCGTGCCCCGTCGCTTCCCGCATAGCGGCCTCTTCCAGGGTCGCGATAAATTGCCCGACCAAGGCCTCCTCCTGCCCGACATCGAAGGCCAACCCGTTGTAAGCCGCATCATCCCGGTGGCGCCGGAGCGCATCCCCCGCCTGCCGCGCATACGAGCCGGTCAGGGCCGCCACGGTGCCGGGGGCGAGCGGCATCCCCTCTTTCTTCAACTCGCGCAGCAAGGTGAACGTAATTTCTCGTGCCATCCGAGCCAGACCAGCATCCGGTTGACCCGGATCAAACAACTGATGCTTGTGCTGATAATTCGTCCCGAGATCGACCTGGCAGATTTGTTCGGGTTCCAAAAGCCGGTAAGCCTCCGCGAGCAACCCCAAATCGACCCCCCACCCCAGCGGCATCCGCAGCCGCCCCGCCAACGACGGGTGCAAGGCGCATTCCCCGGCCAGAATATAGCGAAAGCCATTGAGAAAATCGAGAAACGGCGTGTGGCCCCCCACCCGGACCAACGCCCGCAACAACGGCATGACAAAAAGGCGCGTCACCCGCCCATAAAGCCGCCCCCCTACCCGCACGTAATATCCCTTAGCAAAATGATAGCTGCACGGAGGTTGCACCAGCGGATAGGCCAATCGCGCCGGGAGCTCAATGCCGTAAGAGGCGATATCGCTGTCGTGACAAAGCACACAGGCTTCCGGGTATCGCACCCGTGCGCAGGCGATCCCCACCCAGAGATTCCACCCTTTGCCCGAAAGCGGCGTTTCCCCCGCATTCAGCTCGCTTCCGAGCCAACCCGCTGCCGCCCCGGGGTCACCGTTGCGAATCACCAAGGCGGGGCCCTCCTCCCGCGCGTGGCGCACTGCCAATGCCGCTAACTCGCTCGCCGCTGCCCCATTCACCACGACGATGACCGCGCAAAAGACCGGACATTCCAACACGGTCCCCAAAATCCGATGAAACACCGCCGTCCCCAGCTCGCGTTGGTGCGCCGGGAGGACCAGCACAATCGGGGAAGCCGGGGGCAGGGCGGCGAAGGCAACATCGGCCACCGCCGGGTTCCCGCCGGGCAACCGGTGAAGGGTGGTGATAGCTCCCGGTTGAAAAAAGTCACTCATCGCCGCCCTTTGATTCTGGCATGACCTCCAGTTCTTCCGGGCTTTCCCCCAAAGATCGTTCCACCAGATGCCGAAATCGGGCGTGCAACACGGGGCGCAACGGTCCGTAAATCAGGTAACTCAAAAAAAGCAACGCCGGCATCCATTCAAGGTTCAAAACGGTCACCCCCAACACCAGCACGATGAGGATGAAGCCGGGCAACGAACGGGTCGTTTTCCAACCGATCGCTTTGAAACTCGGATAGGCAATCCGACTGAACATCAGCACCGACACGGCGACCATCAACGGCGGCAACAACCAGCGCCACGGCCCAATATCTCGTTCCCCCTCCTGCCACCATAAAATGAAAAGGGTAATCGACACAATCACCCCCGCCGCTGCCGGAATGGGGAGCCCTCGAAAATCAGTGGTCATCTTCTCAGGAGCCGCCGCCGCAAGGCAATTAAACCGCGCTAACCGCAAAGCCCCACAGACCAAATAAAGCCCCGCAATTAACCAACCCGCCGTGTCAAAGCCGCGCAACACAATGGTGAAAAGCAACAGCGCCGGGGCGACGCCGAACGAGACGATGTCCGCGATCGAATCAAACTCCCGCCCGAACGGACTCTCATGCCCCCCGAGCCGGGCCAATCGCCCATCAAGTAAATCAAAGACGCAGGCCGCCAAAATCAGCCAGATCGCCTGATGAAATTGCCCGATCGCCGATTGACTCGCCGCCAACAGCAGTGCCCCCTCCAAAATCTTCAGGGTGGCCGCAAAACCACACAGCAAATTTCCCGCTGTCAACAAATTTGGCAGCAGATAAATCTTCGG
>CAZSPO010000339.1:0-4108 GCA_964608775.1 uncultured Chthoniobacterales bacterium
ATATCCGTTGTGAGGCGTCACGGCTCAAACGACAAAGCCCTGCGCAACAAGATCAAGCAAACACGACTGGCTGTAGGAAAGATTGGGGTCGACACAAAAAAATCGCGTGGAGTTGTTCCGGATCACCCACCGGGGGCCGCGCTCGTTCGCCTACTCATAAATGCCGAGCCGGATCCCCCTCGATACGCCTTGGTCGGCGCAAAGCCTTCTCAGGCCGAGTCTCGCACGAACGCACGCACCCCCCTGTGATTTATCCGGGCTAGGTTTGCATCGGATGAGCGGCCGTTCTATATAGCGGTCATTCATGGCGAGACATTTACTGGTTTACGCAACAGGCTGGCTCGCGCTCGGGGCAGGGAGCGCTCGCGGCCAGTCCGCCGACCCCGACAGCTCCGCGTTTTTTGCCGATCCCGGGGCTGGCGCACCGCTGACCCTGTGGGATGTGGTGCAATCCGGTGGCTGGGCCATGGTCCCGCTCGCGCTCCTTTCCCTCGTGGCAATGATGCTCGTTTTTGCATATTTGCTGAGCATTCGACGCGGGGCGGTGGTGACCGGCAACTTCATGGCCACCGCAGAAGCCTTGTTGCGGAAGCAAGATTTTCTCGGCTTGCTGGCGGTGGCCAATCGGCGAAGCGAATCCGCCGCACGGGTCATGCAGCGGGCCTTGGAATTTTCCACCAAACATCCGGGAGCCCCCTTTCAACAGGTGCGCGAGGTGGCGGAGACCGAGGGGACCCGGCAGGCGAGCCTGCTAAACCAACGCATTACATATCTCGCGGATATCGGGGCGATTGCTCCGATGCTCGGGCTGCTTGGAACGGTGTTTGGGATGATCAGTTCCTTTAATGTGCTGGCCAACGATGTGGCGGCGACTCGTCCGATGCTGCTGGCCGAGGGGGTTTCTCAGGCGTTGGTCACCACGGCGGCGGGGTTGGTGATTGGGATTCCCGCGATGATTTTTTACAGCTATTTCCGAGGGAAGGTGCAGGGGTTAATTGCCGAGTTGGAGGCGGCGTCCACCATTTTGCTCGCTCAACTCTGCGCGGCGATGGGGACGGGTGAGCCAGAGAAAAAGCGGCGACCCGCTGCGGGACTGGCTGATTTTGACGAGGACGAGGATGATTTTTGACCGGCCGGGCGCCCATTTTTTGACGCCATGAATTTTCGAAAACGCGCAGAGCCCGAACGCTCGGGGTTTCAGTTGGCCCCGATGATTGACATCGTGTTTTTGCTGCTGATTTTTTTCATCGTGACCTGGAACTTCGCCCGCTACGAGACCGAGATCGACATCAAGGTGCCGACGGCCAAAGAGGGGCAGGATCGACGTCGGGCAGTTGGGGAAATTATTTTGAATGTGAAAGCCGACGGTTCCGTGGTCCTCAACCGCCGCGCTCTCGAGCGGGAGCAGCTGGAAGGGGTCCTGGGAGAAATCGCTGGGTTGTATCCCGACCAAGCCGTCATCCTTCGGGGGGACGAGGGGGTGCCATACAAGTATATCGTTGACGTGTTGGATGTTTGCCGATCGGTTGGGATCTGGAACGTGGCGTTTGCCACCGCGAAACCGCAATCGTGATGAAGCTCTCCCGCCCGTGCCGCCGTGCTCTTTGCCGCTTTGGAATGGCCGCCATTCTGGTGGTTAGTGCCGGGATTTGCCCGGTTGCCGCTCAAGATGGCGAGCCGCTCGTTCCCCGAGCTGTGCCGGTGGAGCCGCTCACCCCGCGCGCTGTCCCATTTGAAGAGGTCGAACCGGTGCCGGTCAGCACGCCGCCGCCCGAGCCGACCCCGACCCCGGCCAGCAACGGAGAAGAAGAAATCCGCTTGGCCCCGGCTGAGAGTGCGGCGAATCGCTCGCCCGAAGAGGTGCTTTTCGACCTCGCCAATGGACTTTACACCCGGAAGAACTACGAATACGCGGCGGCTGAATACGAAAAACTCCTCGGGAACTACCACGGAGGCCCAATCCGGCAGCCGGCGATGTTTCGGCTGGCCGAATGCTACCGGGTGTTAGGCCGGAAAGAACAGGCCCGCAATCTTTACGAAAGAATCCTCATCGACTACGGCCAGGGCGAATTCGTCGGCCCCGCCGCCTTTCGTTTAGCGACTCTTTATTACAACGTCGGCAATGCCCGGGAAGCCCTTCCACTCTTCCAACAGTCGGCGAGCATGGCCAACGCGAAGGAAATCAAGCTCGCCTCCCGATATTACGAAGCCAAATGCCTCGAATTACTGGAGCGCAACGTCGAGACCATGGAGGTCTATCGAGAACTCCTGACCGTCGAGAAAGATAACCCTTACCTGGAAGCTTCCCGTCGTGCTTTTGCCGATAAAGCGCTGAATTACGGCAGGCTGACCGATGCCCTTGAGCAGTTCGAGGTGCTCATGAAAACCTCCGACAAACCGGAAGTCCGCCTGGAAGCCGCCCTCAAAGCCGCTTCGGTCGCGCGGCAGCTCGCTCAAACCGACAAGGCAATCGCCTATTATGAAACCGCTCTTCGGGAGACGGAGCCCGGGGCCGTGCGCAACGCCGCCCAAATCGAGTATTTCCAATTGCTCGCCGAGGCCGGTCAATCCGACAAGCTTCTGGCGGAGTTTACTGCCCGCCGCGAGTCCATGGCTCCGGAAGCGCTGCCTGATATCTTGTTGCTCGTGGCGGATACCCAGCGGGTGGGCAAGAATTATGCGGACGCGGCCGAAACTTACGCGCTTCTCCAGCGCGATTATCCCCGGTCCGACTCGGCGCAGGAGGCTCAATTTCAGGAATTAGTCGCGCTTTTCTACCAAGGTGGCGATGGTTTGGAAAAAAAAATCAAAGAGTATCTCGCATCGAATCCGCCTGCCAAACGCAAAGCTTTGGCCCGCCTCATGCAAGCGGAAGCGCATTTCCAAAAAGAGGATTGGCGCTCGGCCGGAGCGATCTACGCCGATCTCCTTGATGCCGACCTCCCTCCCAAACAACGGGCCGAACTCCTCTTCAAACTCGGCTGGTGCTACGGGAAAATCGACAATTACGAACGAGTCACCGAGGTGCTTTCCGACTACGTCGAAGAATATCCCGACCACCCCCTCATGCCCAAAGCACTTACCCAGCGAGCGCTCGCTTACAAAAGCCTGCAACGCTTCGACGAGGCCCTGCTCGATTTCACCCGGGTCCTCGCCAACTTCCCCGAATCCCCCGAACGGGTCGCCGCGCTTCAGCAAAAAGCACTCTTGCTTGGCCAGCAAGGTGACAACCCCGGGATGATCAAACATTTTCGCCAATTTCTGGATGAAAATCCTGAGGGCACCAGCGCGGCCCAAGCCCACTATTGGACGGGCTGGGCTTATTTCGAACTCAAAGACTTCGCCAACGCGATTCCCTATCTCGAAAAAGCCCGCGAGCTTAACCCAGAAGAATACGGCCCCCGGGCCAGCCTGCGTCTCTTGCTCTCCCAATACTATTTGGAAAACGTTCCCGGTCTCATCAAAGAAGTCGATGCTTACCAGGCCGCTGCTTACGAACCGCCCGTGCAACTGGAGGTTCTCCGCTATCTCGGCAACAAAACCCTCGAACAAGGCGAAACCGCCAAGGCCGAGCGTTACCTCAGCGCCGCTCTCGCCCAATCCACCGAGGACGCCGAACTCACCCAACTCCTCGGTCGCGTCCAAATGGAAGCCGGCCAGCCCGCCAAGGCCGCCGAGACGCTCGCAAAATACCTGGAATCGGTAAAAGAAAGCGTCCCCCGCTCCCAAGGGCTCCTCCTGCTCGGTCGCGCCCAACTCCAGGCCACCCAGCCGGATGCCGCTCGCAAATCGGCCCTCGCCATCCTCGAACTCCAACCCCAGGGCCGCCTGAACGCCGAAGGCCGCATCCTCCTGGGTGAAGTCGAAATGGCGGAACAAGATTATCAAGCCGCCGCCAAATCTTTCCTCAGCGTCGCCGTCCTCTACGAAGATGTCCGCCTCACCCCCCGCGCCCTCGATCTCGCCATTCAAGCCTACGAGAAACTCGGCAACCGCTCCGAGTCCGAACGTCTCACCAACGAACTGCGCACCCGCTACCCCGATTACCGCCGTCAATGAAGTGGGCCCGCCCGCTCTTCGACAGCTGATCCCCCCGCTTCACACGCGG
>CAZSPO010000340.1:0-4091 GCA_964608775.1 uncultured Chthoniobacterales bacterium
GCTTGCGAGAGTTCGGCCACCACCTGCACCCAGCGCTTCTTGCCGTCTTCCTGTTCGAGGATGTGTTCCTGTCCGGCGGGGATGAGTTGCAGGCGCTCGGTTGGCGTGCCGGTCGTCCACTTGGCCCACGTAAAACCATGCAGCATGTCGCAGGCGATGCCGTGTTTCTCGTGCATTACGGCGATGGCCTGGCGCGTGTCGTAGGTCGGGTTGCCCTGGCCGCCGCTCTCGGTGTAGGTGGCGAGCGCCCGCTTGAGCTGATCAGCGAGGCCGAGGTAATCCACGATCAAGCCGCCGGGCTTGTCCTTGAAGACGCGAGCTCGCGGCGTTCAGGCTTTCTTCGTCAGCTTCGCGGCGATTTTGGTGAAGAGGTCGAAGGCGGTTTCCAGTTCGTCCGCGATTTCGGCGGCGATGATGTCGGGTGCGGGCAGTGAGTCGGTGTCGGTCAGGCTTTTGTCTTTGATCCAGAAGAGGTCGAGGCTGAGTTTGTCGCGCTTGAGGATTTCGTCGTAGTCGTAGCAACGCCACCGGCCATCGGGGTTCTCATCACTCCACGTCGGCTTGCGTTTATGAACCGCGCCGGGTTGGTAGCACTCGACGAACTCATCGAAGTCGCGCCGGGTGAAGGGCGATTGCTTTTGGGTGAAGTGCTTGTTGGTCCGCAAATCATAGACCCAGAGCTTTTCGGTCCACGGCTCGGGGCGGCCTTCTTTCTTGTCGAAGAAAAGCACGTTGGCCTTCACGCCGTTGGCATACCAGATGCCGGTGGGTAGGCGCAGGAGGGTGTGGACGTTGCATTTTTGGAGGAGGTTGCGGCGGACTTTTTCCCCGGCACCACCCTCAAAGAGCACGTTGTCGGGTAACACCACGGCGGCGCGGCCGTTGATTTTCAGCAGCGAGAACATGTGCTGCACGAAGTTCAGCTGCTTGTTGCTGGTGGAGGTCCAGAAATCTTCGCGCACGATGACCTGGTCGTCCTTCTCGGTGTCTCCCTCCTCGTTCACGAAAAGCAGGCTCTGGCTTTTGCCGAAGGGGGGATTGGCCAGAATCATCGTGTATTCCTTGCTCCATGGCGCACCGAGGCTGTCGTGGCCGGAATGGATGACCACTTTGTCGCCGCCGATGCCGTGCAGGTAGAGATTCATCGCGCACATGCGGCCCACCTTGGGCGAAAGCTCCATGCCTTCGACGAGTTCCTCGCGCAGCGCCCGCTTCTCGTCGCGGTTCAGCTCCTTCTCGAACTTATCGAGCACGTAGTTGTAGGCTTGGAAAAGGAAGCCGCCCGTCCCTGCGGCGGGATCGCAGATTCGATCTTGCGGCGTGGGCTGCATGACCTCGACCATGGCGCGGATAACGGCTCGGGTGGTGAAGTATTGGCCTGCACCTTTGGTGGATTCCGAAGCGGAACGCTGGAGCAGCTCTTCGTAAATCGTGCCCTTCACGTCCACGGGCAGGCTCAGCCAGTCCTCTTTATCGATGAGATTGACGATGAGCTGCTTCAGCAGCGCGGGATTGTGGATGTCGCAGCGGGCACCTTTGAAGATGACGCCCAACATGCCCGGCTTGAGCGCTAGCTTTTCGAGCGAGTCGCTGTATTGCTTTTCCAGCGCGGCACCGTCGAGCGGGAGCAGGGCTTTCCAGCCGAGGTCCGACGGAACTATAGGCGGCTTGTTGTGCGGCTCCTCGGTGAGCTGGTCCGCCATCTTGAGGAAGAGCAACATGGTGAGCTGCTCGACGTATTCGACGCAGCTCAGACCCGCCTGCTGCAAGACTCCGGCGTAGCTCCATGCTCGCTTGCCAATTTGGGATGCGTCCATGGGGGCGAAGGAATTACGGGGAGAGGCGACTTGGGATCAACCCAATGCAGGCTCGCACCAACAACCCAAGCTTCCGATCAGCGGAGAAGCCGTTGACGCGCCTCTTCTTCACTCTTGCGTCGCGCTTCCATCCACTTTTCGAGCTCGGGGGAGACCGTCTCGACGTATTCTTCGCGGAATTTGGCATAGTCGTCATCCGTGGCGAAGAGGGGGCTGGCCAAGCCCGGATGTTCTGGCAAAAGCTCAAGGACTTCAGGCATCGGGTTAGAGAGTGTGCAGGTTTGATTTAAATAGGGAATACGAAACTGATCCCATCAATGAGATTTTTTTCAAGTCCTGAGCACGATTGAAGGCGGATCCCATGTCGATCAGGAGCATCTCTGGATAGTGGAGCGCGGTCCAACCATCGGGTTCGTGGGTGTTTCTGGTGGCATCCCAGATCACCTCACCAAGGATTTTGGACTCTTTTTGGTATTCCGAGACCTCCGCGAGTTCACAGACCCAGATAAAATGCGGCATCGGGAGATGGCGGTAGAGTTTTTCCACCAAGGGATTTCCCATCCCACGTTTGCTCAGATGTCGTTTGAACGAGCGGGAAGAAGTCAGGAAAAGCCGTCGCAAGTGAGGGCCTGCAGAAAGTTGGGGCGAGTAGGCAAGGATTCCGGTATCGGGTCGATTGAGGACTGTTTCGATGGCAGTTTGGGCTTGCTCGGCTGCAAGAAAGACTTTTTCCGGCAACGGAACGATGAACTCCATGATGTCATCGAATTTGAAGGACGAGTCGCTCAGGAGATGAGGGCCGGCGGACCGGAGGGATTGATAGGGGAAGAAATTGTCATCGTTGATGATGAAGGCCCGGTTGAACTCGGAGGTGTAGGAAGCACCGGTGGCCGGGGGCACGGAATAATCAGAGAGATGCCCGAATGCAGTGACGACATGTTCTGGCACGGTTACGAGGAGCGGTAATCCGGACTCGATGTAGGTGTAAAGCAGGTGCTCAAATTCATTGGGCAGTTGATTTCGGCTGTAAACCAGCGGTGAGAAGCGCTGGAGCCGGAGCGCCTCCGCGAGCTGCCACGAAAAAAGTCCGCCCGAGGGATACACCCGGCGTCCCACAGCATGACTCGCCGCCAAGCTTGTGATCTGGAAGGGTAACGCCTCGGAATACCAGGAATACCGATTGCTGTAGTAGCGGAGCAGCATCCAAAGGGCCGATTCCGCGCACACGGTGGCATCGGCATCCTGGCTGATGAAGGGGAAGCCCTCAAGCTCCAGTCGTGTGCCCATCAGATGCACCTGCTCCGGGCAAACGGCAAGATGCGCCGCCGCATCCGAACGCAGGGTGTGCGCGAGCAGGGTGCGACCGATGCAATTGGGTTTGGTGGGCCGGATCACGCTGTAGCCCAAGTAGGCCCTTCTGACGGCATCTTCTCCCGCCGCAAGGGCATCTTCCCCGACCGGAGCCGAGAAAAAATGAAGACGGACGCACCGGGACTGCGGCGTGTTGAACCGTTTGGAATGAAAATTGGAAAAAGTGTCCCGATAATCCTTGTCGATGTAGTGCCGCTCAATCACCACGCACTTCGCCTTTGGTTCCAAAACGCCTCGCAAACGCTTGAGCCCACGAGCGTCCAACTCCGGTTTGACCAAGGCAAGAAGGCGATCCCATGAGTCCTGAGCATCAAACACGAGGATGGGGTGAACAGATGTGGGATGGTGGATCATGACCGGGAGGCTTTTTTTCGAGATTGTTTCGCAGGCTTGGCCGCGGCGAGCAACTTGGCGCGTTCCGCGCGTTCGGCGGCGATGCGTTGGAGCAGTTTGGCGGCGGGTTCGTCGTTCGGGTCTTGCGGGACGAGCTGGCCGGTGAAGGCGTGGCGGAGGATGGATTGCCGCAACGCCTGCGCGCTCTTCAGCTTCGCTTCGAGATTGGCTTCGAGGTGCTCGATGGCGGAGAGCTGGTCTTCGACGGCTTCGACGATGGCTGCTTGTTCGGAACTGGGCGGAAGTGGAACTGGCAACGCTTTAATATCGCTCCCCGACACCCCGGCCTGTCCCGCAGTAGTTCGGATACGCTTCTCAACGAATTTACGCGATGCACCCACATTTGAAGCGATGCCAAAAAATGCCGGGGCCGAAACTGCCGGAAGCGGTCGGGCGCGAATGAGCTTGTCGGGATGAACAATCGCTTCGTCTATCTTTGGGACTATTGCACAGACCCCAACCCAGTTCCTTGAACCGTTGTAGCGTGTGAACAATAAGTCTCGGTGCCGA
>CAZSPO010000341.1:0-4075 GCA_964608775.1 uncultured Chthoniobacterales bacterium
TGATACGGGCCAGCAGTTCCCGCATGCTGAACGGCTTGGTCATATAGTCGTCGGCGCCCACCTCCAGGCCCACCACCTTGTCCACCTCGTCCACCTTGGCGGTGAGCATCAGAATCGGCAGGCTCATCTCTTGCCGTAGAACGCGGCAAACCTCCAGCCCATCGAGGCGGGGCAACATGATATCGAGCACAATGAGATCGGGCCGCTCGCGCCGGGCCACCTCCAGGGCCTTTTGTCGGGCGGACCATTCCACCCGCAGCCGGTCGGCCAGCGCGGGAGCCCCGATTCGCGTGAGCCAATGCGCCGCCACTTCCTGAAGCTCGGAAGCCGACGGCAAGGTCGGGCCGGGGGATTCAACTGCGGACGGTTGCCGCCCTGATTCGCTCAGGACCGGAGCCGGTTCCGTCCCGAATAATCCCAGTTCGAGCTGCTTCATGCCGCCTGCGGTTCGGGGGTCGGTCGGTTGCGTTTGGGGAGAACGCGGAGCTGGGTCTCTTCGTAATAGACCAAGGACCAGGCCGGCACGCTCTGCATGAGAAAAACATTGCCGCCGATGGTGGAATGTTCGCCCACCTCCGTCTCCCCGCCGAGCACGGTGGAGTTCGGATAAATCGTCACCCAATCGCCCACGGTGGGGTGGCGTTTCCCCCCTTTCACGATGCGACCGGCGTCATCGCGTTGGAAGCTTTTGGCTCCGAGAGTCACCCCGTGGTAGAGCTTCACATGGTGGCCGATCTGGCAGGTCTCTCCGATGACAACCCCGGTGCCGTGGTCGATGAAAAAGTGGGAGCCGATGCTGGCTCCGGGATGGATGTCGATGCCGGTCCGGCCGTGCGCCCATTCGGTCATGATCCGCGGGACCAACGGCACTTGCATTCCGTAAAGCACTCGGGCGAGCCGTTGGATTGCGATGGTTTCGAGAAACGGGTAGGCGAGGATGATTTCGTCGTATTCAGAGGCCGCCGGATCACCTTCGTAAGCCGCCTCCACATCGGTTTGCAGCAGTTGGCGCAATCGCGGGATGGCGTCCAGTGTAGCCAGGCAAACGTTACGCGCCTCGCAGTCGGGGCAATCGGGGTTACGCAGGCGGAGGCTTTTTTCCACCTCAATCTCCAATTGGGTGGTGAAGGATCGAAGCCGATGCCGGGTGATCGGGGCGAGCTCGGAAGAGCGGATCGGTTCCTCATCGTGGAACCCGGGATAGATGAGTTGCAAAAACCATTCGCACAACTGGCCGATCGCCCGTTTGGAAGGCAGATTGCGTCCGTCGAGATGGTTGAGCCCGCCCACCTCATGATAGGAGGCGATCAGACGTTCGACGTGCGGTTGCAGTTCGTCATCCATGAAGGCGGGAATTTGGCATGTTTCGACCGGGGGCAAAAGGCCGGATGCAACATGGGATCGGGGGAGGGTTAGCCAATCCGGGCTCCTTCGCCAGGGCGGATGACGAAGGCCTCCGATCGGATGCCGGTGCGTCGGTGGTAAGCGGTGGAGAGTTCTGCCGCCACCGCCTCAGCGCGGTCGGCTTCGACCAAAGAGACCGTCGCACCGCCGAACCCTCCACCTGAGAGTCGGCTGCCGAGTACCCCTGGGAGATCACGGGCAATTTCGACCAACAGATCGAGTTCGCGGGTGCTGTTCTCAAAATGGAGGCGGGAACTCTGGTGCGAGGCAAACATCCGGGGGCCAAGCGCCTCGGGCTGCCCCGCTTCCAATGCCGCGCGCACCTCCAAGACGCGTCCGTTTTCCCCCACCACATGCCGGGCGCGTTGGTAAACCAAAGGGGGTAAATCCTTTTCCCGAGCGTCCAACTCCGGCAGAGTGACATCCCGCAGGGAACGAATCCCGAGTCGGCGAGCCGCCTCAAAACATTGCGCCCGCCGCTCATTGTATTCTCCCGCTACCAACGCGTGGGAAACGCCGGAGTTGGTCACGACAAACCGGAGCTTGTCCGAGAAAGGGAAGAGCGCGACCGATTCCTCCCGGCAATCGAGCGAGACCAAGTGGTCCGCCTTGCCAAAGACGCTAGTGGCCTGGTCGAGCAGGCCGCAATTGACCCCGACAAATTCATTTTCCGCCGCGCGCCCCAACCGGGCGAGGTCCATCGGGCCAAACTCCGTGTCGAACAGCGACTGAAGCGCCATGGCCGTGGCGAGCTCGATGGCCGCGCTGCTGGAGAGCCCTGCCCCGATCGGCATGGTGCTCTCAAAATCGATGGCGACCCCCTGAATCGCGACTCCGCGTCCCAGGAATTGCCGAATCACCCCGAGCGGATAATTCGCCCAGCGCAGCTCGTCCGCGAACGGTTCTTCACGGTTGACCGGCAAGGTGACCGCCCCCCAAAGCCCTTCGGAGCGAAGTCGGATTTCCGGGAGCGCGAGCCGTTCCGCCCGGGCGGTGACCCCGCGGTCAATGGCGGCCGAGAGGACGAAGCCTTCGTTATAATCGGTATGGTTGCCAAGCAGTTCGATGCGGCCGGGAGCAAAGGTGGTGACGGGCATGGGAGGGAGAAGGGAGAAGGGGATTAACGGAGCTTGATTTCTTCTTTACGAAGGCGCTCGAGATATTCATCCGGATCCTGGGCGATCAAAAGGTCGGAGACGGTCTCTTCGTCGTTAAAAATGCGGGCGAGCGCTCCGACAAGCCGGAGGTGATCGGCGGACATTGCCTGGGGAACACAGAGGAGGAAGACCTGTTGCACCGGGCCGGAACCGCTCCGGGCCTCCACCGGACTGGCCAGGCGGGCGGCCGCCATCACCATCGACGTGGCGAACGGGCCGCGGGCATGCGGAATGCAGAGGCCGTTGCCAAGTGACGTGTGACAAATCTCCCGATTCCGCTCAAGGCCCGCGACGAATGCATCCCAGTCGGTGATGGCCGGATGCCGTTTGATTTTTTCCGCGAGCCGGGTGATGACGTCGCTCAGGCTGGCGGCGTCCAAGCTGAGCAAGACGTTGACCGGAGAGAGAATATCGGGAATCAGAATCATCAGGATGGGGAGAAACCGGTCTTTAGACGTTGCTGCCGCTCCATTTCAATTTCCTTCGCAAGAGCTCGAAGAAGGGCATGTGGGGCAGGGTCGCGAGAGGCAACTTCTTCTCGGCTCGACGGATGCGCAACCAATTGCCGGTGCCCAAGAGGATTTCCTCCATCCCATCGACCGTGAGAAACGACTCGGTTTGCGACGGGCACGGGTCGAGTTCAATAACCGAAGTGTTATTAAAAATCAGCGACCGATTGGTGAGCACGTGCGGGCAGATCGGGGTGAGGAGAAAGACCTGCGATTCCGGCATCACGATGGGGCCACCGGCGGCGAGCGAGTAAGCCGTCGAACCGGTCGGGGTGGAGACAATGAGGCCGTCGGCATTGTAAGTGGTCAGCTCCACCCCATCAATTTTCACATCCATCTGAATCAAACGGGAGAGGCCACCGCGGCTGATGACGGCGTCGTTTAAGCCGATCACCTCCCGCACCACCCGGGCCTCATCCATGATGCAGACCTCCAATAAAGAGCGCTCGGTGATGACAAATCGATGCTCCACCAGCGCCTCCACCGCCGTGGCGAAATCGGCGGAGCTGATCCCGGTCAGAAATCCGAGCGACCCATGATTCAATCCAAAGATCGGCACCACATGCGGCCAAATCCGGTGAACGGTCCGCAGCAGAGAGCCGTCTCCCCCCAGCGAAAGAATCATGCCGCATAACCGCCCCATCTCCCCGGCCGATAACCCGCCATCGTCCCCTATGAGGGCGGCGGTGACCTCCTCCAACACGAGCGGCTTGCCGAGCCGCTCGAATTCCCCCCGTATCCCGCGGACCAACTCGGCGGCTCCCGGCTTTTCCGGATGGGCGACTAGGCCGAATGGTGCGTCATCCATGCAAGAAATTCCTGGTTGCCCTGCGCGCCGGTGATCGGGGAAGGGATACAATCCCGCCAAACGAGGGCGGGCGTTGAGGTTTCGATAAATTGGCGGATGCGCCCGACCGCTCGGGTTTGCAGGGAGGGATCGCGCACCACCCCCCCCTTGCCGACATCGGCAGGGCCAAGTTCGAACTGCGGCTTGATCAGGGCCAC
>CAZSPO010000342.1:0-4068 GCA_964608775.1 uncultured Chthoniobacterales bacterium
GGGGATTACCTCAAACTGGGGAGCCAACGGTCCCGCTCGCAACCGGTTCTATGCGTTCGACAAAACCACGGGCAGCCTTGTCTGGTCGGCGACTCCCGGCACAACGCCTTACGATTCATCTTTCTCCACACCAATCGTAGAAAGCCGTGATGGCCGCCGCATCTTCTATGCCGGGCTCGGTTGTGGCAATGTGGTGGCCGTGGATGCCGGGACGGGCGAACTCATCTGGCGCTTCCCCATGGCGAAAGGCGGGGTGAATGTTTCACCGGTCATCGTAGGGGATACTTTGGTGGCGATCCATAACCTCGAAAATATCGACACCACCGAGACGGGGCGCATGGTCGGAATCGATCTCACCGCCGAGCCCGGCCCCTCTGAAGAAGGGGCCCCGCTGTTGCCCCCCTCCGCCGAACGTTGGCGGAATGATCTGGCCGCCCTCAGCAGCTCGGCCGTCCCCGGCGAGGGCGTGGTCTATCAAGTCACGCAAACCGGTGAACTCTGCGCCGTCGATCCTCAAACAGGGGAAATCAAATGGCGTCGTAAACTCGGCCACGAACAACTCCACGCCTCCCCGCTCCTCGCGGGTGATGTCCTCTATGTGCCGATGCTGAGCGGAGAATTGCACGTCTTCGATGTGAGCCAGTCGGAACCCAAGGAACTGGGCGTTTTTAAATTCGACGGCAACCTTCTCGGTGCTCCGGTCCTCTGGGGCGGGCGTCTTTATCTTTCTACCACGGAAGGCCTCTACGCCTTTGGCAAACAAGCCGAGCCCCCCGCGACCCCCGTTGCCTCCGACGAAATACCTGCCCCTGGCGAACCGGTCGGACTTCTCATTGTGCCCTCGGAAGTCGTGATCACCCCTGGCACTAGCCAAACCCTCCAGGTCTTTGAAGTCGATGCCCGTGGCAACCGACTCCGGGAAGTGGCCGATGCCGAATGGGAATCCTTTATCCCTCCCACTGCGAAGGTGAAATCTACCATGGACGCCCAGTTCGCCGAGGGAAACACCATCACGGCCACCCCGGAAGCCACCCCCTCGGCCGGGGCATGGAAGGCGACGGCCAATGGACTCAGCGGCATCATCCGAGGGCGCGTGGTGCCAGGGACTTCTTTTGTCGAAGATTTCGAGTCGTTCTCCCCCGACGTCGAGCACGCCACCGAGGAAGGGGTGACTTTCGCTTATCCCCCGCTCCCCTGGATTGGTGGCCGGTTTAAATGGGAAGTTCGGGATTTGGACGGCGAAAAGGTGCTGGCGAAAACGCTCGACCGCGCCCTCTTCCAACGGGCCACAACTTTTATCGGAGCGCCCGGTCAACATGATTATATTGTGCAAGCCGATGTCCTGTCCGAGGGGAAACGTCGCCAAATGTCCAGCGTTGGCGTGATTAACCAACGCTATGTCTTTGCGCTCGACGGAAACAAACAAGTGATCGAAGTCTTTTCTAACTACGACCGCTTCCGGACCCAAGTCCCTTTCGCTTGGAAACCCGATACCTGGTATCACCTCAAAACCGCCGTCGTCACAAATCCCGACGGCTCCGGCCAAGTCAAAGCTAAAGCCTGGCCACGCGGGGAAACAGAGCCGGATGAATGGCAACTCGACGCCCCGGTCTTGCGCGTGCATCGCGAGGGGACCCCAGGGCTCTACGGGTTTACTCCGCAAAACCGTTTCCGCGTCTTTATCGATAATTTCCAAGTCCAACCCAACCCAGAAGCCCGCCCCCCCGACCCCACCGCCGCTGCCCAGCCATGAACCCGCTCTTTCCAACCGTTTGCCTCTTCGCCGCCGCCGCCCTGGCAGGCTCCACCCACGCAGCCGATTCCGATTGGCCCATGTGGGGGCGCACACCCGCCCGGAACATGACGGGGGTCGCCCAAAATCTCCCCACCGATATTGACGCCGGCAAAATCGATCCTGCCACCGGAGCCGTTGACCCCGCGACGACCCGCAACATCCGCTGGGTGGCCACGCTTGGCAGCCAGACTTACGGAAATCCGACCGTGGGCGGCGGGCGCGTTTACATTGGCACGAATAACGAGGCAACCCCGGATCCGGCTCTCGACGGCGACCGCAGCCTCGTCATGGCTTTCGATCAAAAAACGGGCGAAACACTCTGGAGCCTCCCGATCCCGAAACTCGGTTCCGGCAAAGTTAGCGATTGGGAGTATCTCGGCATTTGTTCCTCCCCGCATTATGCGGATGAAAAGCTCTATCTCGTGACCAACCGCTGCGAGGTCATCGCGCTCGATGCTGCGGGCATGGCCAATGGTAACGCCGGTGATCAGGACGAACGGGAATATCTTGCCGCCGAAGGTCAGCCGCCGGTTACACCGGAAAAACCCGAGTTGCTCGGCGATGTCCTCTGGCGTTTTAACATGATCGATGAATGCGGGGTCTTCCCTCATAACATCGCCAGCAGCTCCGTCCTCCTGCACGACGGGAAAATCTTTGCCACTACTTCCAATGGCATGGATTGGTCCCATGTGAATATCCCGGCCCCCAACGCTCCCGCCATGGTGGTGCTCGATAGGGAAGGAGAGTTGATCGCCGAGGAAGCGTCGGGAATTTCCTCCCGCTTGCTCCATGCCAACTGGTCCTCCCCCTCGCTCGCACGGGTCGGGGACAAAGACCAGGTGCTCTTCGGAGCGGGCGACGGCTTTCTCTATGGCTTCTCTCCGACGCCGGTCGACGGTCCGGAAGGTTGGCCCATTCTCGAAGAAATCTGGCGCGTCGATTGTAATCCCGCCGAATATCGCACGGACGAAAATGGGAAGCCGATTCGCTACATTCTCTATGAAGGCCCGAGCGAAATCATCGCGACGCCAGTGGTGCATGACGGGTTGGTTTATGTCGCCATCGGACAAGACCCGGAGCATGGCGAAGGCCTCGGCCATCTCGTCTGTGTCGATCCCAAGGGGGCCAAGGGGGATGTGACGGAATCCCATATTAAATGGGGCTACCGCGATATTGGCCGGAGCATCAGCTCGGTCAGCATTCAGGACGGTCTGCTTTATATCGGCGAATATAATGGCCGGGTGCATTGTCTCGATGCCAAAACCGGTGAGCCTTACTGGGTGCATGACACCGGCAGTGTGATCTGGGGGTCGACTCTCGTCGCCGATGGTAAGGTCTTCATCGGGAATGAAGCCGGGGAACTCACCATCCTCGAAGCTGGCAAAGAAGAAAAAGTCATCGCGAAAGTCGAAATGGGTGCACCAATTTATGCCTCCCCAATCGTTGATGATCATGTGCTCTACGTGGCGACTCAGACCCATCTCTACGCAATTGCGGCTGACGACAAGCCCTGACCCTCTTCCCGCCCCGAGCCCGCCCCCATTCTGCCCATGACCGCTCCGCTCCCCGAATCTCCGGAAGCCGCCGCCGCTCGGCGCGATGCGCACCTCCGGGAAATGCTCGCTTGGCATCTCTCGCCAACAACCGGCACCCCCTTCTGGTTGGATTGGGCCGCTTCACTTGATTGGGATCCCCTCAAGGAAATTCAGGGCTTCGCGGATATTGCTCGGTTCCCTCTTTTCGATGATGAAACGCTCCGGCGCGACCCCCACGAACGCTGGATTCCCCGTGCGTATGCCGGACGCCCCTTTTTCGTCTTCGAAACCGGGGGCACGACCGGGATGCCCAAACAGCGACTGAGCTGGGAGGATCATCTCATCGATTACACGGAATTCTCCGACACCCTCGATCCCGCCTATTTTCCCATGGGCAGCAACTGGTTGATGGCCGGCCCCACCGGCCCCCGCCGATTGCGCCTGACCATCGAACATGTCGCCCAACTTCGCGGGGGCAGTTGCTACTTTCTCGACCTCGATCCGCGTTGGGTGAAACGCCTGATCGCCGCCCGCGACGTTGAGATGGCCAACCGCTACAAAGATCATGTGGTCGATCAAGCGGTGAACCTGATCCGGCATCGTCAGGTGCAGTGCCTTTTTACCACTCCGAAACTGCTCGAAGCGATCGGCGAACGCATTTCCCTCGTGCAAAACGGAATCCGAGGCGTCTTTTGCGGCGGGACTTCGATGTCCCCCCAAACCATCCGGTTCCTCATC
>CAZSPO010000343.1:0-4054 GCA_964608775.1 uncultured Chthoniobacterales bacterium
GAGCCGGGTAAAAGTGGATGCGGCGATCTGCATTGCGTTTACCACTTTGTTTGCCTTGGGGGTGGTGATGATCGCCGGGGCGGAGGCGGGGGGGCCGGTGCATTTGGATGCGGAATGCGTGTTGTATGGGGAAATTGCATTTGTGCCGCTAGAGCCGCCGGTCGTCTGGCGGGGAGTCGAGTTGGGGCCGCCGTCGGTGTTGCGGATGGCGGGGGTGACGGTTGGGCTGATGGCGGCGGTCGGCCTTTTTTACAAAGAACTGCTGATTACGTCCTTCGACGCGGCATTGGCCCGTTCGCTGGGGCTGCGGGCGGGATGGTGGCATTACGGACTGATGACCGGATTGTCGTTAGTGGTGGTGAGTGCGTTCGAAGCGGTGGGGGCGGTGTTGGCGGTGGCGATGTTAATTGTGCCGGCGATGTTTGCGGCTCAGCTCTCGCAACGGTTACCGGCCCGACTGGCATGGGCCGTGGTGCATGCCTTGGTCAGCGCCCTCATCGGGTATCATCTTTCGCTTTGGCTGCGTTGTTCGACAGCCGGGGCGATGGTCGTGGCGGGAGCGGCATTATTTTTGTTAGCGTGGGGGGGGACCGCACTGGCGACTACGACGCAGAGACTGCGGCAGAGTCCGCTTGAGCGGTCGGGTGAAATAGGATAGGGCTCAACGCCATGGCGCATTCTCACGAGGCAGAATCCGGCGGTCACGCTTCCCAACACGCCCATGAAGGGGGGGAGGGGCATGGGCATCACCATCATCATCATGCGCCGGCGAATTTCGGTCGGGCATTTTTGATCGGCATCGTGTTGAACACCGGTTTTGTCGTGGCGGAAGCGGTGTGTGGATGGTGGGCGGGGTCGCTCTCTTTGATTGCGGATGCGGGTCATAATCTGAGCGATGTGCTGGGGTTGGTCTTGGCTTGGGTCGCGTCCGTGATGGCCCACCGAAGCGCCACTGCTCGGCGGACGTATGGGTGGAAACGGAGTTCGATCCTGGCGGCCCTCGCCAACGCCCTGCTGCTCTTGGTGAGTGTCGGCGTGATCATCTGGGAGGCCGTCGGTCGCTTGGCCCGCCCAGCCCCAGTGGAGGCGGGCGTGATGATGGCGGTGGCCGCGGTGGGCATCGGGGTCAATGCGGCGACCGCTTTGTTGTTCATGCGTGGCAGCAAATCAGATCTCAACATTCGCGGGGCCTTCCTGCATATGGCGGCGGATGCGGCCGTTTCGCTGGGGGTGGTGATCGCCGGTTTGGTAATTGCGTTGACCGGATTGATGTGGCTGGACCCGGCGGTAAGTCTGGTCATTGCCCTTCTCATTATCGTGAGCACCTGGGGATTATTTCGTGAGGCATTCAATTTAGCGGTCGACGCCGTGCCCGAAGCGGTGGAACCGGCGGCGGTGCGAGCCTGGCTGCTGGCTCGGCTTCGGGTGGTGGAAGTGCATGACCTTCACATTTGGGGGGTTAGCACCACAGAAACGGCGTTGACAGCCCATTTGGTGGTGGCAGGGGATCGTCGGGAGGATGCTTTGGTGGGGGAGATACAGGAGGGGTTACACGAGCGCTTTGAGATCACACACGCCACCTTGCAAATCGAGACGCCGGGGGCGCGACGGTCGGAGGCCGATGAGAGCTGTGACGCCCCGGCGGCTTCCCCCGAGTCGGGCTAGCAGCCCGTCGGGCTTTGAGCGTGCATGCGAGGGAATCGCGGTTTGAGCCAGGATTTCGAGGCTTTCGAGGAGCCTATGCGAACATAAGGGACGGAAACGGGGTGGAATCCTGGCCAATCCCCCGGTTTCCGCAGCCGTTCGGGCGAAGTCCGACAGGCGGCTAGTGTAGGTCGCCAAGCAGAATGCTTATGATACAAAAACGCCTGGAATATTAGATGGTTGAACCCGAACCAGCCTCAAATCTCACCCAGCATCCCTTCACAATCCGAGCCCATCATAGGCGCTCTGTCAGGTGGATGACACGAGAGCGGGAGGGCGTCCGGCGGGGGCACCAAGCGACTCCTGGCATTGGGCATAAAACGAAGTTCCTCCAACACCACTTCGCCGAATGGCTCAGTTGCCGCCTCGGCCTCAAGAGCGAACAACCGCCACAGCCGAGCGACAGGCACTCCTTCGAAATCTTGGAAATCGCTCAGTTCAATGCGGAACGGGCGTTGGAATGGAAGAGGGAGGTGAGGGCCGGGAGCGGGGTAGACTTCGATGGCGGTCAATCTCCAGCTGTCAGGATCGCGGAAGAGAGTAAATCGATCGGCCGGGGTCATTCCCACTCCGGGATCAAAGGAAATGCGGGCCTGATTGGCAGCAGGGCCAGGCGTCAGGCGGACCCCGTAATTTTCTAGCTTGTGGGGGAGCGCAAGCAGATAAGCCCAGGCTGTCGCGTCGAACCGGGCGGATTTCCAATCCGTGGAGGAAGGAAGCACCCAAGTCCGGCGGCCCTCAAACCAGAGCGTCGCCCCGTCCTGCCGCTGCAATCGACCTTTTGCCGCGTTGGGCTCGATTAGCAGTTCGCCATTTAGCCACGGTTGCCCGTTTAGTTTTACCTTGAGGCTCGTTTGGATAGCGAATTGCCGTTTCCAAGTGGTCGTGCCGTGGGCGCTTTCCACCTGCCGAATGAAAACGAGCGGGTCAGGTTCAGCGGCAGAGAGCTCGGTAGGTCGGTTGCTTTCTACAAGAAACGACACCCACAGAGTGAGGATTAAAGAAACGGTTCGACTCACGATAATGAATCTTCCACCCTGCCAGCAGGACTTGCAAAAGCAACCCTGGGAAAAGTCGATGGGGGGATTGCGCGGCCAGAGTCGGGTGCGGAGATAGGGAGTCGTTGGCTAATTTCCCGGCTGACTCTCCGGAGAGGGAGGCAGAGGAGTGCGTGGGGCGGGCAACGCGAGAATGCGACCCCGTTTACCGGGATAATCAAGCGTGTGAAAGCACGCCTGGTTTTATGAAACAGTGGGGCAGAGTCACTTGCCTCATCCAAGCAGGGGGGGGTGCGGGGTGTCATCCAGATGGATCAAGCGGTCGGCCAAGGCGTTGAAGGCCAGGCGCACCTCGTGGAAGTGAATGCCGAGCTGCTCATAGATTTCGCCCAATTCACATCGCCGCGCCTGCGGCATCCCGGCGGCCATCCGGTAATTCATCCGACCCATTTCCTCGTAGAAACCGGGGTCGGGCGCCCCGCGGCGGCTGCGACGTTCCAAATTGCCGAGGAAGAGGCCGGTGACAAAGAGCGAATAGTTGCCGACGTGGGCCCGGAGGACAAAGGTTTGCAAGGGAGTGGCGTCACGCAAAGCGAGGAGCAGGTCGGACAGGTAGGTCAGACTTCCTTCTACCCGCTGGAGCGGAGAGGCGAGTTGAGAAGCATCCATGAATTTTACTAACATGGAGGCGAGATAATCGGCCAAATCTCGATCATCAATGCCGACATCGAGAAGGACGCGTCGCGTGAGAATGTAGAAATAAAATTGTGGGGAAACCGGCAAATGCGGCTCGTGCGAGAGAACCGCCTGCAAGAGCAGAGCGTGATCGAGCACCGTGTCCCGGGTGTTATCATCCTGGAAGAGGGTGGCCAACGAAATGGCGTCCTCTGGCTTCTTCGACAGAGAGCGGACAACAAAATCGAAATCCGCCGCTGTGAACCGCGCACGAGCAAAGGCTCTAATCATCGGGGCATCCTCAAGAGCATCGACCGTGCCAAGGCTGGTTTCACGGGGGGAACCGTTGGAGTTGGCGTTTTTTGAACGCGCCGCGGAGGCGGTTTGCAACTAGGCAGGGGGCTGGTAACGTGCGAAATGCTACTCCCGCGCCGCCGATTTTGGGTGCTGTTTACGGGCATTCTGCTGCTCGGTCTGCTGGCTTGGGGTGCGGTCTATGTCGGAACGCGCGGCTTTTTCAGAAAATGGCGAGCCGTGTTGGCCGAGGATTTTGCCCGACGCGCTTTGCGGCTCTCCGTGGATCGATTGACGCTCGATCCGGTGCAGGGGTTGTCGGGAAGAGGGTGGATTTTTCGGGCTTCGGATGGAAGTGGACGACCGGTGGTCTTTCTCGACCA
>CAZSPO010000344.1:0-3758 GCA_964608775.1 uncultured Chthoniobacterales bacterium
CCCAATGGGCGCATCCCCCCGCCCCGGCCAATCAAGCCCTCGGAGCCGCACTGGCGCACGCGCTCTTTTTGCACTTTTTGCGGGACGCCACCCTCCGGGAGGAACCCTCCGCCCTCCGCCCCATGCACCGGGTGGCCGCCGCAATCCGCCTCGATCCCGCCCACGACTGGGAAGTGGCGGCCTTGGCCCGGGAACATGGACTCTCCCGCAGCCGCTTCCTCCGCCTCTTCCACGATGCCTCCGGCGAAAGCCCCCGCGCCTTCATCACGCGCTGCCGAATGGAGCGGGCCAAACGATTCCTCGCTGAATCAAGCATGAACGTCACCGAAATCGCCGAGGCCGCCGGTTACCGCGACGTCTTCTTTTTCTCCCGCCATTTTAAACAACAGACCGGCATGCCGCCCCTAGAGTTTCGCCGTCATTCGACCGGCATTCCCCGAGCCCGATAACGCGTCGGCGGGCAACCAAAACGGGCCCGAAACCGGTTGGTAAAATAAAACGGACTCTCGAATCCGCATTCTGCCGCGACTTCCCCCACCGGCAGATTGGTCATGCGCAACAACCGCGCCGCCCGGGTCAACCTCGCCTCTTCGGCGAAACGACGGGGGGAAAGCCCGGTTTCCTCCCGAAAAAGATGGGCGAACCGCGAAAGTGAAAGCCCGCAAGCTCGGGCGACTTCCCCCACGCTCGGCATCGGTCCGCCCGGCACAGAAAGCAAGGCAGCCCCCTGCTCCACCCGCGGGTCACGTTGACGCGCCGCATCCGCCAGCCCGCGTCCGGCGAAGAGCAGCGCTTCCTCCAAGGCATTCATCGCGAAAGCCGCTGCCAGTGGTTCACGCCGCCTCGACCATTGAGCAGACCGACGTAGGGCGTCCGCCATCGGCTTCCAATCTGCTTCCCGAGCCAGCAGCCGCCGGACCCCCGCCGCTGCCACCGGCCACTCCACCCATTCGCGCCAAGCCGGGCGAAGTTGAAAATGCGACCACACCAGTTGCCAATGCCCCTTCCCCGCATCGGTCGCATAATCCTGCGGAGCCCCCGGTTCGAAAAGCACCGCTTCCCCCGGCTCAGTCGCCCAGCCGCCGGACGGCACGCGGATCCGCCCCGACCCGGCAATGGTCAGAATGAGTAGCCAATCCCCGCTCCCTTCCGGGCGCCAATTTGTGTAGGCCACCCCTTGGCTAAATTCATCGCCCACACATTCCTTAATCAAACCGTGCGGGGTGATTTCCCGGCTATCGCGCGACGCCATTTAGCAGGTTCTTATAGTTCTTTGACCGATCTTGCCATTCCTTTTCCCCGACAATCCCCGCATCGTTCCTCCATGCCCACTCTCGCTTCTCCCCTGACGGATTCTCAATTCGCTCAATTCGCCCGTGACGGCTTTCTGCTCCTCGATGGGTTGTTTCCAGAAACGACCATTGCCGAGATGGAAGCCTTTTTTGACCGTTATCAAACCAGCCCGACCGCTTTTAACGGCCATCAATTGGAAGAAGTAGACCGTCATAAAGATCAGGTGCGCGCCATGCATCCGCATCGGCACACGGAAGAAGCCCTCGCCTGGGCGCTGCATCCACCGGTGCTCGCCGTGCTAGAAGCGCTCTTCGAAAATGCGCCGCTGCTCGCGCAGACGATGTATTATTACAAACCTCCCGGCACGTGCGGCCAGGGGATGCACCAGGATGATTTCTACCTGCTCACCCAACCCCACCATTGCCTAGCTGCCTGGACCGCCATCGATGATGCCGACCGGGAAAACGGCTGTCTCTATGTCGTCCCCGGCAGTCATCGCGGCCCGCTCCTCTGTCCGGAGGGAGCCACCCCAGAAAACCACTGGAAATGGGGAGCCCTCTCTCTCGCTGAGTCCGATACCAAAGCCAGTCCGCTCCCCGTGCGCCGCGGGCAAACGCTCTTCTTTAGCGGAGGCCTGATTCACGGCTCGGTGGCCAATCGCTCCCAGACCCGCTGGCGTCGTTCGTTCATCGGCCATTACTGCGATGGGGTGACCGAGCGGATTTCCCATTTCTACCATCCGATCCTCGACGCCCAAGGGCGAACGGTCAGCCGGATTGAAGTCAACACCGACGGCGGCCCCTGCGGCGAGAGCTGGGCGGGAGCGGTCCATTGAAGCTTCATCTGTTCATGATTTCTTCACGCCTTCGCGCTTTCGCGTAAAACCTCCTTTTCCCCCAATCCTAACGACGCGCAGGATCGCTCAATTTTTTCCCCGGGCTTCGTCGTTCAGGCGGGGGCGTCCCACGACGGATCCCTCCGCGACTGAACTTCGCGCCCGGCACAAAAATTTGTGGCGCAACCCCTCCCTGTTTTATGAAATATTAAGACGCGACCCCCGGTGATTGAGCCGGGCTGATATCCAGCCCTGTTCAGATCGCGCGACTCCCGGGTCGACAATCTCTGGCTCCCACCCCCATGCTCACCCGGCTGCTGCTTCGCGATTTCCGCTGCTTTGACTGCCAAGAAGTGGTGCCCGGCCCGGAGGCCAACTTTTTTGTCGGAGCCAACGCCCAAGGAAAGACGAGTTTGCTCGAAGCGGTTTCCCTCCTGCTGAGGTTGCAATCGCCCCGCGCCCGGACCCTGGGGGAAATGACCCGCCATGAAGCCCCGGGTTTCCGGCTGGACGCCGAACTGAAAGATGGGACCCGATTGGCTTGCCTCACCAAAGCCCGGCGTCGCGTGTTGCAGCTCAACGGGGCGGAGCCGACCTCGACGAATGATTACCTCGCTCTGGGGCGGGTGGTTTGGTTTGGGAACCGAGACCTGGATTTGGTGACCGGGCGGGGCGAGCAACGGCGTCGCTATTTGGATTTTGCCGGGCAACAGGTTGACCCAGGTTATCGGCTGGCGCTGCGGAGATACCAGCGGGCATTGGCAGGGAGAAACGCCTTGTTAAAAGTCGGCACGCAGGAGGCGCTTGAGCAGTGTCGGGATTATGATCGGATGCTGGAACGGCATGGGGATTATCTTCGCGATGCGCGGGCGGGGCTGGTCGCCCGATTGGGAGAGTCGGCCAGAGAAGCCCAGCGGGCGATCGGAGGAGCGGAGGCCGAAGCACTTGGGATGCAATACAGGGGGGCAAGGCCAGGACAAACAACCGCCGAGGAATTGGCGGCGGCCTGGGAACGCGACCTCCGACTGGGGCAAACAACGGCGGGACCACATCGTGACGATCTCACCCTGACGATTTCCGGGCGACCGGCTGCCCGCTTTGCCAGCGAAGGCCAGCAGAGAACCATCGCCCTGGCTCTCAAGTGCGCCCAGCAACGGCTGCTGAGCCAGACGGACGGCCCGCCTCCGGTGCTTCTGCTGGACGATATTTTCGGTGAGCTCGACTTGGATCGGCGCCGGGCGCTGCTCCGATTTCTTCCTGCCGGTCTCCAGCTTTGGATTACGGCCACGCATTTGGAGTGGGCCGGGCCGCTCCCCATGGTCGGGTGCCGCTTCAACGTCGCAAACGGCCAGGTTAACCCCGCAGTTTTCTGACTGGGACAGGGGCTTCTTCTTTTTCTTCCTTTCCTTGCAAACCCCGTCTGCGAGACGATGTTGACTCCTGACGGCAACTCGTTACCGTCCCGCTCCCTTCTTTCTTGTGCAGGAAACGCTCGAATTCGACAACGGCCGGCAGCTGCAAGGCTTGTATGGCAACGATCTCCGGCTGCTCAAACAGCTCGAGGAACGCTTGCATGTGCGGGTCACCACCCGCGACGGCTGGATACGGTTCGATGGCGAGGACGCAGCCG
>CAZSPO010000344.1:3768-4054 GCA_964608775.1 uncultured Chthoniobacterales bacterium
CAGGGCCGCCGGCGTGGCCTGGCGCTGGACCTCGACGCAGCCGTCGGGCACGCCTGCGACGTCTTTCACCAGCTGCAAGCAGCCCGCGACCGGGGTGTTTCCATCGGAAAAACCGAGTTCGACCACGCCATTCGCTCGGTGCTCGGCCATCTCGATCAGGAACTCCAGGCCCTGGGGGATATTCGGATCGCCACCTCCCCGCGTAAACCGCCTGTCCTGGCTAAAACCCCAGGACAACTCGCTTACCTTCGCGCCATTGACGCCCACGAAATCGTCTTCGGCCTTG
>CAZSPO010000345.1:0-4047 GCA_964608775.1 uncultured Chthoniobacterales bacterium
GCGATCCGGCCGTGACCGGCGACACGCTGTTGAGCGTGCAGAGCCACGAGCTGGTCCGCTCCGATCAATCAGCCGACGACGTTGCGAAGATTGCGCGAGGTGGCGGCAGAGCTGATTCCAGCGGGAAATGCCCGGCTTTTTAACGGGGCGTTGATGGAGCTCGGCGCCCTCATTTGCACCCCGCGCCAGCCCCGGTGTCTGCTTTGTCCGGTGCGGACCTTTTGTCGGGCCAAAGAGCCGATGCGGCTCCCCGTAAAAACCCCGACTCGAGCGGTGGTCAGGCAGGTGGAAGGCGCGTGGTGGGTTGTGCGGGAGGGGCAACTGGCCCTCCAACGTGGGGAGGGAAAATCGATGCGTTGGGCGGGGATGTGGCGGTTGCCTGCGTGCGAACCGTCTGCGGAGGGTTGGCTGGTGGAGGAATGCTTCTCTTACACGCATCATCAAGTCCGACTCCGGATATTTGCCGGGCAGCTTGGGGATTTGCCCGAATCGGTGGTTTGGGTGCCGTTGGAAGAATTGGCGGGTCACCCGATGCCAGCTCCCCATCGCCGGGCAACCAGCCGTCTTCTTGAAGAAGCGAGTGAAGTCACATAAAATAGTAGACGTGACCCAGGCCCGACTGGTGGTGCCTTTTCACGAGGTTCCCTTCTGATCCCACAGCCTTGGCAGATTCACCCGGCGGGAGATTGGACCGCTCCTTGCCGACTGGACCCGGTTATTTTGTGGGGGGTGTTCCCATCCTCCAATTCCCTTCGCCTTTCCCAAAGAGCAGTCCCCGGAATTGTCCGAGGTGGCGGCGCTTTCCGCTTGATCCGGGGAGCGGTTCGCCAGACTCTCCCGTCCGATTTGCGGCCCGGTTCAGGGCTGCGCTTTTCCACCGTGATCGCCTTTCTCCTCCGCAGACTTCTGGCCATGGGGATCGTGATCCTCGGGGTAGCGGCCCTGACGTTTATCATGATGCGGCTCTCCCCTGGGAGCCCCTTCAGCGGGGAACGGGATCTGCCGCCCGAGGTCGAAAAGCAGTTGCTAGCCAAATACCAGCTCGACGGGTCGTTGTCGGAACAGTTTTTTTCTTACCTCGGCGACCTGCTTCGGGGGGATTTGCGGGTCTCGATCAAATATAAAGATCGCAGTGTGCGGGAAATTCTCGCGCAAGCCTTGCCGGTCTCCGCGATGTTGGGCGGGTGCGCCTTTATTCTGGCCACTCTGCTGGGGACGGGGATCGGGGCGGTGGCGGCGCTTCGGCAAAATTCGTGGATCGACACAGGAGCGATGCTCGGGGCGTTGCTGGCGATTTCCATCCCGAGTTTTGTCACCGGACCATTGTTGGTTTATGGGGTGGCGTTGCAATGGGGGTGGCTGCCGATTGGAGGGTGGGGGACGGCAGCGCATCTTGTGCTTCCGTCGATTGTGTTGGCTGCGCCGTTTGTGGCTTATATCGCGCGGTTGATGCGGACGAGTATGCTGGAAACCTTGAACCAGGACTTCATTCGCACCGCCCGCGCCAAGGGGGTGACAGAGTCCGGGGTCCTGATCCGGCACGCTCTCAAGGTGGCGATTTTGCCGGTGGTCAGCTTTCTCGGACCGCTCGCGGCGAATTTACTGACGGGCTCGATCGTGGTGGAAACGATTTTTCATATCCCAGGAGCGGGGCGCTATTTCGTTTACGGCATTCTGAACCGCGACACCTTCCTCCTGGGCGGCGTGGTGATCGTTTATTCCTTCTTAGTGTTGGCGATGAATTTCCTCGTCGACGTCACCTACACCTTCCTGGATCGGCGGATTAAATTGTATGGCTGACCCGGATTCTCCTGTGACGTCGGGTGGTGGGGGCGGGGTGTCGCCGGGACGCCGGGCTTGGCTTCGGCTGTTGCGCAACCGGGCGGCGGCTTGTTCCCTCTGGATTCTGGCGGGGATGGCCTTGTTGGCGATTCTGGTGCCGATCTTGACCCCGGAGGCGCTCCGACTGACCACCAGCCAGACGTTGCTCCCCCCCTCGTCCGCTCATTGGTTTGGCACGGATGTGTTGGGGCGCGATCTCTTTTACCGCGTGTTCGTCGGTGCGCGGGTCTCCTTGATTGTCGGTCTGGCCGGGGCGGCGGTGAGTTTGTTCATTGGAACGGCTTACGGGTTGATCGCGGGCTATGCCGGGGGACGGCTGGATGCGGCGATGATGCGGTTTGTGGATCTCTTTTATTCCATCCCGCGGCTGATTTTTATTTTGGCCTTTATCAATGTGTTCGACGGAGCGTTTCGGGAGGGGATTCAGGGGTTTGCCCACCAGACGGGGCAAGGTTGGCTCATTACTTATTCGCGCATTATCATTCTCGTGATTTCGCTCGGGTTAATCGAATGGTTCACCATGGCGCGGGTGGTGCGCGGACAGGTGTTGGCGTTGAAATCGAACCAATTTGTGACGGCCGCCCGGGCGCTTGGGCAATCGCATGTCCGGATTTTGCTGCGGCATTTGCTGCCGAATATTGCGGGGGTGGTGGTGGTTTATCTGACGTTGACCATTCCGGCGGTGATTTTAGATGAATCCTTTTTAAGCTTTCTGGGTCTGGGAGTGGATGACGCCCAGGCGAGCTGGGGCACGCTTCTCAAAGATGGAGCCGACAGTATCAACCCGATTCAAAACCAGTGGTGGCTTGTGGTCTTCCCCGCCCTAGCGATGTCCGCCACCTTGCTGGCGCTTAATTTCCTTGGGGACGGCTTGCGCGATGCGTTTGATGTTCGCTCGAAGAAATAACCGACCTGCTTCTCATGATGAAACGGATCTCGCTGCCGCCGCTCCATCCTGCTCACGCTCTCGCCATGCCGCCCGCCGCTTTCGTCTGGCCGGGGGGGCACTCGATCGGGACGCAGGAGTATGCTTATTTCCGATTCGACCTGACGCTGGATCAGGCGGTGGATCAGGGGGGAGATGGGGCCGTGATTCATCTCTTTGCGGATGCGAATTATCATCTGCGGGTGAACGGGCGATTTGTCGGGTATGGACCGTGCCGATTTTATCCGGAGTATCCAGAATACGACACGCACGATTTGCGGACGGTGCTGGAGCCGGGGCGGAATGTGGTGGCGGTGTGGGTCTGGAATCCGGGGTCGCCGAATTTTCATCGGCTGCACAATCCGGGGGGATTCATCGCGTGGGGGCGGGTGCGAGCGGGCGAGAGCGTCTGGGAACTGGCGACGCCTGGGGAGTGGCGGGCCCGTTTGGCGACGGGGTTTGATGCGGATTCACCGAAGTTTTCGTTTGCTCAGGGGCCGGTGCAGACGTTGGACGAACGGGAGGCGGTGCGAGATTGGGATCAGCCGGGAGGGCTGGACGACGCTTGGGTCGTGCCGGAACGGGTGGAGCCGGCACCATGGGGACCGCTGGCTCCGAGGTCGATTCCACTGCTGGATCACGAAGAACGATGGCCGACCCGCTTGCTAGCGGCGCATCCGCATCGGGACCGGTTGGAGACGGTGGCGTTTATGATGCCGAACCGCCCCGATCCGGCGAGCTACTATGCGAACCGCGCCATGGCGTTTGCCTGGACCTTCGTCTATTCGGCTCGGGCGCAACGGGTGCCGATTTTTACGAAGTGGGGGGAACACTATCTGAACGGTCACTTGGTGCGGCGGCAGACCGTGCCGGACCGGCTCATGGCCGACCTGATCGAGTTGCCGTTGGAGGCGGGTTGGAATTTTCTCTTCATCAAACGGGGGCTATTCGAGCCGCGTTGGGATGCGGTGTTTGATTTTCCGAAGGATGCCGGGCTGATTTTTTCACCGGAGCAACGGGGAGACCGGGAGGGGAACGGGGTGGTCTTCCAGACGGCGGGGCCATTCCCGGCGGATGACGCAGCGGCGCAGGAGTTCGATCCGGCGACCCTCGATCCGGCGGCGATCCCGGATTTCTCCCAGCCGTGGGTGCCCCGGCGGAATGCGGGGCGGGCGACGCTGGCGGCGCTGCATTTGGCGCGGGCGGAGTTGGGGCCGGACTTTCATTTGCCAGCGGAACGGGTGGCGGATCTGGAGGTGGCGGCGGGGGAGGCGACTAGC
>CAZSPO010000346.1:0-4046 GCA_964608775.1 uncultured Chthoniobacterales bacterium
ACCACGGATTTGCATGGGAAAATCACTTGTCATCGCCGAGAAACCGTCCGTCGCCGCCGATATCGCTCGGGCGCTCGGCAAAGTCCCCAAGAAGGACGATTACTTTGAAAACGACGATTACGTTGTCTCCTCGGCCATCGGTCATCTCGTCGAGCTCTGTCTCCCAGGTGAACTCGACAAAAAGCGGGGCAAATGGAGTTTCGCCAATCTGCCGATCATCCCCGACCAGTTCGACCTGAAGCCGATCGACAAAACCTCGGCTCGTTTCAACCTGCTCAAACGGCTGATGAAACGCCGGGACATCGACCAAATCGTCAATGCCTGCGATGCCGGGCGCGAGGGGGAGCTGATTTTTCGTTACATTGTGCAATTGGCCGGGGTCAAAAAACCGGTGAGCCGACTCTGGCTGCAATCGATGACCTCAGACGCGATCCGGCAGGCGTTTGGCCAGCTTCGGAGCGATGAGGCGATGCAACCGCTCGCCCAGGCCGCCATGTCCCGGTCGGAAAGCGATTGGTTGGTCGGAATCAACAGCACCCGGGCGATGACCGCCTTTAATTCCAAGCTCGGCGGATTTCAGCTCACCCCGGTCGGTCGGGTACAGACCCCCACCCTCTCCATTTTGGCGGAGCGGGAAGAAAAAATCTTGGCGTTTAAATCCCGCCCCTATTTTGAAGTGCACGCCGAGTTTACCGCGAGCAAAGGGCTTTACCCTGGGCGCTGGTTTGACCCCGCCTTTAAAAAGGGAGAGGACGACCAGGCTAAACCGGAGCGGATTTGGGAAAAAGCGGTGGCGGAAGCCATCGTCGGGCGGTGCACAGGAAAAACGGGGACGTTTACCGAGGAGAAAAAGCCGTCCACCCAAGCTTGCCCGCTCCTCTACGATCTCACCACCCTGCAGCGGGAGGCCAACAGCCGCTTTGGCTTCAGTGCGCGGCGCACGTTGCAGATTGCCCAGCAGCTTTATGAACGGGTGAAAGTCCTGACCTATCCCCGGACCGATTCCCGCTATCTGCCGAATGATTACCTGCCGACGGTGAAAGCCACCCTAAGCAAGATCGAGACGCCTGGGCTCGAAACCCACGCCCGCCACGCCCTCGACCAGGGCTGGGTGAAGATGACCCGCCGGGTGTTCGACCAATCGAAGGTGAGCGATCACCACGCCATTATTCCCACGGGCGCCCCCCCCCGGAACCTGGACGAGGCGCAGACGAAAATTTTTCAGATGGTCGCCCAACGGTTCATCGCCATTTTTTATCCGCCCGCCCAATTCGAGACCACCACCCGCATCACCCGGATCGAGACCGATCATTTTAAGACCGAAGGAAAAATCATCACCGCCCCAGGTTGGCTCGCGGTTTATGGGCGTCAGGCGACCATGGATGGCGATGAAAAAACGATCATCCCCCTCACGCCGGGCGAGACCCCGCAGGTGGCGTCGCTTGAGCTGCGCGAGAACGTGACGAAACCGCCCGCCCGCTATTCGGAAGCCACGCTTCTCTCCGCCATGGAAGGGGCGGGGAAATTGGTCGATGACGAAGATCTTCGGGAAGCCATGGCGGAGAAAGGTCTCGGCACCCCGGCCACTCGCGCCGCCATTATTGAGGGTTTGATCCTCGACAATTATGTCGTCCGCCAAGGCAAAGAGCTCATTGTTACGAGCAAAGGGCGCTCCCTCATCCAACTTCTCAGCGGCATCGGCATCGAAGCGCTCAGCTCCGCCGCGCTCACCGGCGAGTGGGAATACAAACTGAAACAAATCGAACAGGGCCAGCTCGACCGCGAAACGTTCATGCGGGAGATCCGCGCCTTGACCGAGCAGATCGTGACCAAGGCCAAGTCGTTCGAAGGCGACACCGTCTCGGGCAACTATTATCCGCTCGAAGTCGATTGCCCGAAGTGCGGGCATCACGGGCTGGAGGAAGAGTATCGCACTTATTTTTGTAAAAATTGCGATCACCGGATCTGGAAAACGATGGCGGGCCGCGAATTTGCCCGGGAAGAGGTCGTCGAACTCCTCACCAACGGCAAAGTCGGGCCGCTCGACGGTTTCCGCAGCAAGCTCGGTCGCCTGTTCAGTGCAGAAGTCCGGCTTTCCAAGGAGGAGAAGAAGCCAGAGTTCGACTTTGGCGAGCCCCGGGAAGGGGAGGCGCTCTCGGTCGATTTCAGCACCCTCACCCCGGTCGCCGACTGCTCGGTCTGCGGCAAGGGGCGAATCTATGAGGTGGGGTCGCATTACGTCTGCGACCAGGCGGTTTCAGCGGAGAAAAGCTGCAAGTTCCGGATGGGCAAAATCATTTGCCAACGGGAGATCCCGCCGGATCAGGTGCGGAAAATCCTGGCGACTGGGAAGACCGATTTGCTCCCCCGTTTCATCTCGAAAAAAGGCCGCCCTTTCAGCGCTTACCTCAAATTGGAAGGGGGCAAAGTGACCTTTGAATTCGAACCCCGCCAGCCCAAGGCCAAAGCCAAAGCGGGTCCGCGCAAGAAGGGAGCCTCGCCGGAGGCCGAAGCAGAAGCCGCGTGACCCCTCCGCCTTTGCCCCGTTGCCGGGTGGTGGTGACGGCTTGCGGCGTGGTCAGCCCGTTGGGGTTCGGTCAGTCAGCCCAGGCCCAGGCCCTCTTTGATCGCGAACAGGGAGCCATCGGACCGGTCACCCGCTTTCCGACCGACCACAACCGCTGCCGGGTGGCGGCCGAAGTGGATCAGACCCCACTCGGCGTCATCCTCTCCCGGAGCCGTCAGACCCGACGCCTGCATCCCGCCTCCGCGATGCTCATCGCCGCCCTGGAAGAAATCGCAACCGCCGACCCCGGCTTTGTCCCGTGCCGCAGCTGCTTCGGCACGACCAGCGTCGGAATGAGCTTTGGCGAAGCGTTCTTTCGCCGGGTGCGCGCTGGCTCCAGCCGCCGGGGGGCTGCGACGGAGGTGGCCCATTACATGCCGCAAAAACCGGTGCTCGACGCCCTGAACCACCTGGGTTGGCCCACCGGCATCCGGATGGTGTCGAACGCCTGCGCCAGCGGAACGAATGCGCTCGGGCTCGCCCTGGCGGAAATTCGGACCGGGCGTGCGAAACGGGTGCTCGCCGGGGGATACGACGCCTTGGCGGAGCTGGTCTTCTGCGGCTTTGACGCCTTGCAGGCGATGAGCGCTTTGCCCTGCCGCCCGTTTGACCATGCCCGAGACGGCCTCAATCTCGGGGAAGCCGCCTCCGTCCTGGCATTGGAAGAAGCCGAAAGTGCGGCGGCCCGGGGAGCCCCGGTTTTGGCCGAACTAAGTGGATACGGCGCGGCGACCGACACCCATCATCTGACGCAACCCCACCCCGATGGCAGCGGTCCCCGGCTCGCGATGGAGCGGGCCTTGGCCAATGCGGGGCTGGGGGCGGAGTCGATTGATTATCTCAATGCCCACGGGACCGCCACGCCGCTCAACGACGCGAGTGAAGCCGCCGCCATCGCCGCCTTGCTGCCGCCGTCGGTGGCGGTGAGTTCGACGAAAGGCTTTACCGGCCACACCTTGGGGGCGGCTGGGGCGTTAGAGGCGGTCTTTTGCCTGCTCGCGTTGAAACGGCAGAAGGCTCCGATCAACCTTGGCCTCGTGGCCCCCGATCCGGCGGTGCGGTTTCAGCTCGTGACCGCTGCCACCCCGGCCCAATTGCCCATTCGACGGGTCATGAGCAATTCGCTTGGGTTCGGCGGCGCGAATGCGTCGGTGATTTTCTCGGAGGTCAACCGATGAGCCCGTCCAAAGCGAGCGTGCTGGGAGCGGGATGGATCACCGCCCTGGGATCGGGGGACCCGGCTTGGCAACGACTGGCAGCGGGCGAGTTGGGCCGTTCGGTGCCGGTAGAGGAAGGGTGGAGCAGACGCTTTCTCATGCGGGCTCCCGACCCCGCCCTTTACGCGGAAGCCCGACGACTCCCTCGGTTGCGCCGGTCGAGCCGGATCTCCCAGATGGCGGTCGCTGCGGCGTTAGAAGCGATGGAGGGGGCAGGAGCCGCGCCCGCCCCCCCCGGCCCCGATTGGGCCGTGGTGCTCACG
>CAZSPO010000347.1:0-4024 GCA_964608775.1 uncultured Chthoniobacterales bacterium
GCCGAGACCGATCTCGACCTCGGCCATTACGAGCGTTTCACGAATACGGTCCTCACTAAACATAACAACCTGACCTCCGGCCAGATCTATGAAACGGTGCTCTCGAAAGAGCGCCGCGGCGATTACCTGGGCAAAACCGTGCAGGTCATCCCGCATGTCACCGACGAAATCAAGGCTCGCATCCGCTCCTTCACCGACGAGCAGGCCGATGTGTTGATCACCGAAATCGGTGGGACCACTGGCGATATCGAAGGTCTGCCCTTTCTCGAAGCCATTCGCCAATTCACCCTCGAAGCTGGACCGAATAACGTCCTCATCGTCCATGTGACCCTCCTACCATTCATCAAAGCAGCCGGGGAACTCAAAACCAAGCCGTCCCAACAAAGCACGGCCAAGCTGCGGGAAATCGGGCTTCAACCCCACGTCCTGCTCTGCCGCACCGAAGTGCCGCTCGATGATGAGGTTCGGCAGAAACTCAGCCTGCATTGCAACGTTCCTTTGCACGCCGTGGTCGAGGCCGCCGATGTCGCCCATACCATTTACGAAGTCCCTCTCCTGCTCCACGAAGAAAAGTTGGACGCCACAGTGTGTGACCTGCTCCAGTTGAAAACTTCTGAGCCGGATCTGACCGATTGGCGCAAGTTTGTTCAACGGGTCAAGAGCCCCAAAAAACAGGTCCGCATCGCGGTGGTCGGTAAATACATCGATCTGCAGGATGCTTACAAAAGCATTTACGAATCGCTGACTCACGCGGCCGCTGCGAACGATTGCGGCATCAATCTGCACCGGGTGGACGCGGAAGATTTGGAGACCGACGGTCCAGATGTCCATCTACAAAATGTGGCGGGGATCTTGGTGCCCGGCGGTTTCGGCGACCGGGGGATTGAAGGAAAAATTTTGGCGGCCCGTTACGCGCGTGAAAATCAGCTTCCTTACCTGGGGCTCTGTCTCGGCATGCAGGTGGCCACCATCGAGTTCGCGCGCAATGTCTGCGGGTTGCGGGATGCGAACAGTACGGAGTTCGACCTGGAGACCCCTTATCCAATCATCAGCCTGTTGGAAGAACAGCGGGACGTCACTCACAAAGGAGCGTCGATGCGGCTTGGCACCTGGCCGACTCACCTGGCCGCTGGCAGTCGGGCCTCCCAGATTTATGGCCGGAATGACATCACGGAACGCCATCGGCATCGGTATGAATTTAACAATCGTTACCGGGACGAGATGGAGGCGGCGGGCTTTGTGATCTCCGGCACCTCACCCGATGGTTTGTTAGTCGAGTTGATTGAATTGAAAGATCACCCGTGGTTTCTAGCTTGCCAATACCATCCGGAGTTTCGAAGCAAACCGAATGGAGCCCACCCTTTGTTTCGTTCGTTCATCGCCGCCTGTTTGACGCACGAAGGGTAACATCAGACCTCACGTTTGAGGGCGCGTTCGCCTCCGAGACCCCCTCTATTGTTCGGCATTCTCTCGTTCTCGGAGTTCCGTCGCAGCCCTTCCTTCAGCTTGGGAAAATCCCACAATTCATGTGACCCCTTCTGCCTTTTTTTGCGAACGTAGAAGTGTGCTCAATACGGGTAAAACGCTCCCCAAAGAAAGCGACTTCTTCGCGGAGTGCGGCCTGAATATGGGGTTTGGCGATGTGCTTGAAGTTCCTAGTCAAAAGGAAATCCATACCGTAAACGCTTGCTGTCGCGATGTGAATGGCATCAGATGCTACGCTCGCTGGAACAAGTCCCACTGAAAGTAGTCTCTTTGTCAATTCCTCGACACGCAGCGTAATCTCAAGCACCGAAACGTTGTTCAGAAGTTCGAGACGCTTCGCAGCAACATTGAAATCTCCGCGCGACACTTCCTTAACTGTCTCTTGCGACGTGAATAGCTCGAAGTGTGAACAACCGACCAATGGCTGGAGGAACGGGAGTTCTCAACATGCGCACGTTATGGATAAAACTTCACTACGGGCCCCCAGGCCCGAGTCTAATTGGAAGCGCCGTGTATGGACCCGCACGCACGGTGGTGTGGGAGCCGTGGGTGACTAATACTCAGTCACGGCCACCCGATTCGCTGAGTATTGGGAGCTTCAGTGTCCCTCCTCGCCCCACGCCATACTGCTCTAAATGTCCTGTGACCCGTTGGCCAGTGGCCGCGTTCGTGTAGATCAAATGGGCATGTTGAGAAGTGGCGGGATGAGTCAACTTGCCGACCGAGTCGGCAGCATAAACGCCCACGACCACGGCATTGACCGCCTCCGCCTCAAATTCAAAAGGCTTTTGATCGTCAGGAATTGCTTCCTTCTTCATCCGGGCATGCATCGGGCACGCACCGTTGATCACATGGAGGCGGACATCGCTGCATTGCCCTTCAATCGTAAAAAGGAAGGGCCGAGATGTGTCGATCCCGTTCTCGGCAGCTAACTCGCGGATTGCCGCGTCCATTCTATCGTGAGGAATATTCTTTGTGATTTCAACCTCCTTCCAAGCTGCGACCGATTGGCCGACCAGTAACGTCGCTTCGCCTTCAGCAATCGCCTCAGGTTTTCCTTCGGCATTCACCGTCGTCACCACAGGGACTGAGTTCACGATGGTGATCTCACCTTTGAGTTCGGCGAGGGCTCCAACGCCATAAAAATGGGGACGCTTAATAAGCTGCGACAGGTCAACTCGGGCCTTATAATCCTTGCGTCCTATCGTCTCGTGCATGCTGCCATACTGAACGAGATCATTCTCTTCTGGATCGTCTGCGGCAAACGAAATGGAGATAAGCGCCCCACAGGTTAGCGCAAGACCGATTGATTTCATGAGTGTGGTCGTGTGTTTCATGGGTCTGTATTTTTCTCTGTTTTGTATAGATCACCTACTAGGGAATGTCGGTGCATCGCATTGTTGGGCATCTATGCATTAATCAAGGCTTCAAGTTTGGCTATAACATCACCAAGAATCGAGGAATCTACATGATCAGCATACTCGGCTCTGCGTTCACGCCAATCGAGACTCTTAACGTGGTCTGCCAAAATGACACCTTTAATCGAGTTAGAATCAGGCAAATCGACTTCAAATGGATAGTCCTTTTTGTGACTGGTAATAGGACAAGCGATAAAAAGGCCTACTTTACGGTTGTATGATTCAGGAGATAAAACAAGTGCAGGGCGTCGGCCTGAGTGCTCATGTCTAACTTGTGGGGCAAAGCTCAACCAAACAATATCGCCACGCTTTGGAGTATATCGAGACATCACCAAACCTCTGATGCAACAGAGCCCCCTGTGTCAATCGCCTCATGGGTATTGGTATCTGAAATTTGTGAAATTAAATCCGCTAATTTATACTGCTTGCCCCGTAAAGGAACAATGACGAGATTCCCAGAATCTAGCGATAAATCAACGGCTGAGCCATGTTCTAAGTGAGTTTCCTGAGCGAATGGACGGGGAATACGAATGGCAAGACTGTTTCCCCAGCGTTGAATTTCGGTTTTCATAAATGGATATACAAAAGATACACTTCAGCTACCAAGCGGCAAGTATTTTTTGGGCTTATTGTGTTTTCAGCCAATGGACGTATTGAGAATGGTGTCCGATCCAGACCCAAATCAAGCTCTTCTCCCGCTCCTTTGCTAGAGCCTGATACTGGATACCAACTCTTGCCGACCAGAAAATTCCGGCCCTCTTCAGGCGAATCGATGGATGCCTGGGGTTCGCCTTCATAATTTAAAAGTTTTGATCAGCGAGTATCTGGATTGCCTCGGGCAATGCCCGATAGGAACTCCAGAAATCAGGTGAAGTAAAATGCTTCACAACGGAGTGCAATGACCAGCTTCGAAGTCGGCATCCGCTTTTTTGGCAACAGCATCAAGCCGACCACTTGCCGTTTCCATTGATCGCTCGCGTGATGCCATTTTTCATGAGCTCATCTCCAAAATTGACGAGAAATCCAAGTTTCAATCCAGTTAGCTTCAGAGAAGGCCCGATGCAGCTGAATCGCCGCGTCGACAACAATCTTTCCAATTTCGTTTTCAGTCATCCTTTGTG
>CAZSPO010000348.1:0-4015 GCA_964608775.1 uncultured Chthoniobacterales bacterium
CTTACTTCTGGTTTTAACTCACTAATTAATGCTTGTAAATTGGCCAGTTGATCTTCTGAATTCCCCCACATGGCGAACGCTTTTCACCCACAACTCCCCGCTGACCGTCGCCATCGAATGGCAAGAGGGGGAGGGGAAAAAACAAATGCTCGGCAGCTTGCCGCCCGGCCCGAAACGGGTCAGCTCCGCCGTGGCCTCTGTCATCGGTTGGCTCTGGCGATTGGGCGGTCGTGGCAAATGGCCCTCCATGATCCAAATCAACCAAGCGCAATTTCTCGAACTCCTGCTGACCATCGATCCGGGTGACCCCTCCCTTCGTCTCACCCCGGGACGGGAAGCCCCGCTCGCCCTCGCCGTCGAACCGATCCGCCCCCGGTTGGCCGCACGTCCTTTACCCGATGGCGGAACCACTTTGGAATTAGAACTCCTCCCCAACATGGAGCCGCTGGTGACCGGAGAACAGGTCTGGTTCTGGTCTCCCCCCAACCACTTGCATCGGTTGGCTGCCCCCCTGCCGACGGCTTATAGCAGCCTCCTCCAAGCCCCGGTGACGCTGGCCGCCGACCAGGCCGCTGCCTTTTTCACCCAGGAATACCCCACCCTCGGACGTTGGTTTCAACTCGATCCTCCCGCCGTTCCCTCGCCGATGAGCGAAACGCCGGAATCGGGCAGGGCAGGGGGACCCATGCCGCCCGGCCTCCCCGAAGTGGTGCTCGAACTCGACGGCTCCCTTCTGGCTCTCACTGCGTGTGTCCAATTCCGATACGGTAAACGGCTCATCACCCCTGGTGTCACGCCAGATGACGAGCCCGCCCCGCACACCGACCCGGAAGGCCGACCCCGTCGTCGCAATCGGCCATTCGAACAAGCGGCCCTCGCACGCCTCGTCGAATGGCGGTTCTCCTCCCCCGACCGCCACGGGCGTATGACCCTCCGCGGGGAACGGGAAATTCTCGCCTTCTTCGTGCAGGGCCATCCGAAACTTGCCAAGGAGTGGACGGTGACCATTGGCAGCCGGTTTGGTCGTGTGAGTGAACGGTTTGATTGGGTGCGCCCGGAAATGGCGGTCCGGGGGACGGGAGAAGATTGGTTTGAAATCGATGTACAATTTGCGGATGGGAGCGGAAAACCGTGGGCTCCGGCGGAAGTGCAACGGCTTCTGCGGAGCGGGCGCAGTTATGAAAAGCGGGAAGACGGACGGATTACGTTGGTGGCTCAAGATGACATGACATCGCTTGAGGCGTTTCTTCGCGAAGGAAATCCCGTTCAAAACGAGGGGGGTTATCGGCTGAGTAAACGCCAGGCTGTGGTGCTCGATCAGGTCGCGGCGGACGGGGCAGGGGGATTTCGATTGCGGGGTCGGGAGCAGTTGAAACGGTGGCTACCGGAGGGAGCCAGCCACTTGGAGCTCGGCTCCTTTGAATCAATCTTGCGCCCCTATCAAAAAGAGGGCGTCCAGTGGCTTAACTTCCTCGCGATCAATGGTTTAGGCGGTATTTTAGCGGATGAAATGGGATTAGGAAAAACGGTGCAAACCTTGGCTTTTTTAGCGCGATCCGACCGCCAAGGCCAACCGACCTTGGTGGTTTGCCCGAGTTCCCTGGTCTGGAATTGGGAACGCGAAAGCCGCCGCTTCGCTCCTGAGCTTCATGTCATCAATTATAGCGGGCCGGACCGCGCGAAACGCCGTGACGCTTTTGCTCAGGCCGATTTAATCATCACCAGCTACGCCATCCTTCGGCGGGACCAAGCGTTTCTGGCCCAGAACGCCTATTTCACTGTGGTCTTGGATGAGGCGCACCACATCAAAAATCCCGACACACAAAATGCGCGGGCAGCCAATGACTTGTCATCGCATTTTAGGCTCGTTCTGACCGGCACACCGATCGAGAATTCGCTCATGGATCTCTGGTCGCTCATGCAGTTCTGCAACCCAGGCCTATTGGGAGATAAAGCCACCTTCAAAAATGCTTACATGTCAGAGTCACAAGAATCTGATAAAACGCTGCTTAGAAACAGGTTAAAGGCTTTTATTACGCGTAGAACAAAGTTGGAAAAAGTGCGGGAATTGCCTCCCAAATTGATTCAGGTCAGCCAAGCAAACGCCACGCCAGAGCAGATGACAGGTTATCATTCTGTCATGCGCGGAATCGAAGAATTGCGAGCCGCGGCAAAAGCGGAAAAACATGGCGGAAAACGGCGAGCCATCTTGTTGACAGGTCTTCTCCGGTTGCGCCAAGCGGCTTCTGACCTCCGGTTGCTCCGAAAAGAAGGCGATCTGTCGGACAACCAGGCCTCGGGAAAATGGGCCGTCTTTAGCGAACTGCTCCAAGAATGTCTCGACGGCGGTCACCGCGTCCTGGTGTTCAGTCAATTTGTCGAAATGCTCCAGCTGCTTCGCCGCCACTTGGATGAAGCCGCCGTGCGCTACGCTTACCTCGACGGCAGCACGACCGACCGTGAGGCGGTGGTGACCGGCTTCCAGGAAGGCGATGCGCCGGTGTTTTTGATCAGCTTAAAGGCGGGCGGGGTCGGGTTAAACCTGACGGCGGCGGACACGGTGATTCTATTCGACCCGTGGTGGAATCCAGCCGTGGAGGATCAAGCGATGGATCGCGCCCACCGCATTGGCCAGGAACGCCCCGTGAATGTTTACAAGCTCATCACGGTCGGCACGGTGGAGGAAAAAATCTTGGCGCTCCAAGAAAAGAAACGGAAAACAGCCGCCGCACTGTTCGAAGAGGGAGAACTCTCCACCGCCGGCCTCACCACCGAAGAACTCGAAGCTCTGCTGACCTAACCAAGCCAACGCTTTCTCGAGTCCCTTGAGTCCCTTGAGTCCCTTGAGTCCCTAATAACCCAACACAATGTTTGTAATGCGGAATAGCCAATCCTCGGGCTCATCCAGCCCCCAATCCATGCCGACGCCGCCTCGTCGCCGCCCAACATCGCCCCCGATAATGACTCACCAACTTCAAAAACCGCAGCGTGTCGTGCACCGGTCGGATCTTGCTCTTCTCATCCCCGTAAATCGTCCGCACCGGCACATGCCCAATCGGGCACCCCAACAAGGCGACGGTGAAAATCATCTCGCTCTCGTAATCATACCCGCTCGTCGGCAAATCCATCGCCTCAAACAACGACGACCGCAGCAACCGAAATCCGCATTGGGTATCGGGAATCCGCTGTCCACACAACCGACTGATCCACCCCGACATCACCCGATTCGTCCAATACCGAACCGGCGGCATCCCGGCTGGATCGGAAAATCGATTGCCAATTATCAACTCCGGCCACGGCTCCCGGTTGGCCGTTTCCATAAACGCCTCGATCTCTCCCGCGTCATGCTGCCCGTCCCCATCCAAACAGACCACCGCAGCGACCCCTTCGACCGCTACCCGACCCAACCCCGTCTTCAGCGCTCCCCCCTTCCCCAAATTCGTTGGATGCTCGATCACCTCGGCCCCCGCAGCTTTCGCTCGATCAGCGGTCGCATCCCCGGAACCGTCATCCACCACCCATACCCGCTCAAGCCGCTGCCGGGTCGCCGTCACCACCCCGGCTATGTGCGAGGCTTCCCGAAAAGCCGGGATTAAACCCGCAGTGTTCTCTCGGGTCAACGGGATGGGAGCGGGCAACGAGCGGTCCATGAAGGCATATCTCCTTGGCTAAAGAATCCTTAGCTTGAAGAATGCCAACCGAGGCCCCAAGCCGAAAAAGTCTTTTTACCCTCATCTCTTAAATCAACAGGCCTCATTTTAATCACCATTGGGGGCTACTGAATCCCCCCAGCGGTTGCCGATCCCCCGAGTAGTTTTGCCGATCCCCCAGCGGATTTGCGGCGCATCGACCAGACCAACTCCCCCCCCTCGCGCCCCGCGAACGTGCGGGTCGGCACCCAACGCTCCCCCAACTCAAAATAAGGGCCGAACCGATCCGCCAACTCCCTCTCGGTGACCCCAAAAGGCGGCCCGCTCTCAACCCCCGGCTCGAGAAAAAAAATCGCCACGAATCG
>CAZSPO010000349.1:0-4008 GCA_964608775.1 uncultured Chthoniobacterales bacterium
CCGCGTGCATTTGGTCGCCGGCATGCGTGGCGCGGTCGAGCAAGTCCCGGACGGTTTGGCGCATGGTCTCGGGATCGAGAGCGGCGGGATCAAGGGCGGGCGGCTCAGTCAAATCGCGGCAGAGCGAGCGGAGGGTAGCGGCGAAATCGCGGAGTTCGCCTGGGCTTTTCTTGGCCAATTCGTGGAGGAGCCGGAGGGTCCAGCGAAGGGCGGGGGTCACGAGCACCTGGCATTCTCCCACGTTGACCATCCGTTCGTGCAGCCAGTGAGCTTCGAGCAGGCGGTTGTAAAGTTGGGCGGCCCGCTGACGTTGATCGCTGAACTCGGCCCCTTCATCCAGGCCGAGTTCGAGGCCGGGCAACGCGGCGAGGACTTCCCGGATGAGAGCGAGGGCGTCCTCCCGCGCCAACTGACCACCTTCGTCCGCCGCCTCCAGTAAACGGTCGGCGGCATCGACGTAAGCCGGCCACGAAGGCCGGGTGAGGGGGCGAAAGAAACCGGGTTCAAGTTGCGAACGAAGATCCTGGCTCAACGACATGACCCGGCAAATTGGCGTGATCCCCGCGATATGCCAAGGTTTTTGCCGGGAGCTTTTGCCGGGAGCGTGCGGCGGGGGCGTGCGGCGGGGGCGTGCGGCGGGGGAGCATCTCCGATTTGTGCAATATTTGGCCGCCGATGGCGAAGCCATCATGAGCAACAGCAGCTGGGGCTTGAGCGTAGCGACAGCCCCGTATTTTCTGCGGGTTGGCGGCGAACCGCAGCGGCGAGCTGACGGACGAGCAACGCGACGCGTTGGCTCCCAGCCCGGTTCAAGCCGGGGAATTTGAGGTTGCTCCCATTCAAGTTCAAACCGCACGCTTGGACGCCTGAATCAGGACCCGTCCCCGCACAGCCCTGGCGAGAGCGACGGCTCGGCTCCTGCGGGGGCCGCTTTCAGCTTTGGGCATCCTCCCGCTGCCACGCAAATTCCACAATTCATGCGTCGACCCCTTCCTGCCCTTTTCGATCGACGTCTTGTTCGCTCCGATTCATTTCTCGGCGTCCGTTTCTGGCGGTATGAGTTTCCAGGTGCCGGATTCCGACTGCGGAAAGTCCAGTCCACCAAGATCGCCCGGAAACCGCCACTGAATCTTGATTCCGTCAGTTGTTGATCCGCGAATAAAGCTGGAAGCGAAATCGAGAGTACGAGTCAGTGCCGCTAAAGGATCGTCCCCGGCAAAATGAACCGCTTGAGTGTATAGGTGATCGAGCGACCAATCGCAATGCCACCGCGATCTCTCTGGATCGAAGTAAAGACGATTTATACGGAGGAATCCCTGCCTAGATTCTCCGTCCCTCTCGATTAAGAGTTTACGTTCGAGGTTGAGGGGGATCTCATTCATTTCAAGAGCGAACGTCAAGCTCAGTGACCCCGAACGGGCGTGGAGCAATGGGTGGTGATCAACTGCAGGTGGAAGGTAGAAGAAAAGGTTGGCACCGCTCGGCTAGGGGTTCGCTGCAGCGCCTTGTTCGGTCTTATCTCTGCTTTAAAAGCCGGTCGTATTCTCTGTGAGTTCCGATCCAAAACCAAATAATCGTATCTCCGTCCTTCACGCCGACGGATCGATAGTCATCAGTAACACGAGCTGACCAATATCTGCCAACCTTCTTGAAATGAATGGAAGGATGATACGGATTGCTGATCCAAAGACGATATTGCTTATCAGCAGTTTTTTGAACGTCAGGTGGTAATGCGTGGTATCGATCCCAGAATGTTCTGATAGCTCTACTCTTCATTCTGCGGAAATGCCGTGCTCTGACCCGCTCGGTGCTCGGCTATCGCTGCGTCCGCTAAATGATCAAGCCTTCCAGAAAGGGCATCCTCCTCAAACTGCTTATCCCATTCATCGTCAAAGCGATGTTGGATGACTTCATGTAGACGGAAGACATCTTCACGAGGTAATCCTTGGATAGCAGCTTCGATTTCTTGAACAGTGCTCATAGGCGTAGAATACGAAATGTAGTGGGAATCTCAAGACTGTATTTTATGACCGAACGTCCGCGATCACCGATGGCTACCCGTGGCGCGCTTCCTGCACAGGAGCGAAGCGACTCGCAGGAAGCGTGACGCGGGTAGCCATTCGGTGATCGCATTGTTAGCCATTTTTTATTGTGATTTCCATCGAAATGCGGATGTTCCCTGAATACCACCGCTGCTCGTCCTCTGACGAATCATGCCGTCGGTCTCGAGTGTGGCAAAAGATGGGTAGACCTCTGGATCGCTTGGAACGCTGCTCCAAGAGGAACCGTCGAAGATGTATATTACGTAATCACCCTTGGGATAATGGAGATCCTTGTTTTCTGGAATAGGTCCGCTGGCAATCACGATCATCTTTGGTCGTTTCTCCTTCGCGCCTTGTGAACCCTGCCAGTCTAGTGATCCTTGAACGCCACGTGATGATAAAATGGCAAGCATCTCATCTGTAAGCCAGTTCTGGTCTCTTGCATCTGTAATATGAAGTTCCGCTGCAGATGGAGTCCACTTGAAATATGCCATCCCAGGCCGTCGGTATTCTCCATCAGACAGGCGACTAGCAAAAGTGTGCACGGAGAACCCAAGAGCGACAAGAACAGTCAAAACGAGAACTGCAATCGAGAATGGGAATCGCCGAGGATAAAAGAGGCAGAATGCAAGGAGAGCAAAATAACCACCAATAAGTAAATACGCTACGGGCGAAACAATCAGCGATGCTGATGGAATCAAGGACTGCGTGGCAGGAATGTAATAGACCCCGATGCCCAATGAACATGCGATAGCCATCCATCGTCCAACCTCTGCTGAAGCCAAGGTAACAAAGGCCGATAGCAGTAATCCCAGAGCGGAAAATAGTGCAACGTATTGGATCGGATGAGTTGGCGCACCCCATACCGCCCACATGAGCGCTTGAAAGGTGAAAAAACTGTAAACCAGTCCCCCGCCGAGCAGAACTTAGAATGGAAGAGCGCGATTCATTTTTAGGCTAACGTCGAGGTGTGGCACCGGCTACCGACAGCGCCACTCCACAACTAAGTTAAGGGTTGTAATTACTGGTGTCATTCAAACTCGGGGCGGGTAGCCGGTTGTCCACCACCGTCTTGTTCGGCCTCAGCAACTCCTAGCGCGTCGTGGTGCTGCTACAAGCAATGCTCCCAGCCCGACGAGAAGAGCTGACGACGGCTCGGGAATCAGAGCAAAATGCACGTTGTCAACATAAGCGTCAGCACTGACCCCCCCAGTACGCTCAGACCTGATTTCAACCTCAAGCGTCTGCGCGGTTGCGGGAATGAGTCCGGTGTTACTATACGTACTCCATAGAGATGGATTATCGGTAGTCAGATCAGTGAAAACAACCGAACTTCCCAACGCCAGACTTTCCCCGTCCAAGAATGTAAATATGGCAGTAGCCGTGTCAGCATTTTCCGTGTCTGAGCGGTTCTGCAGCAGAGCACCCACTGTGTAGGCCTGGGTTCCAACGCTTATATCCGCATTGAATGGAGAAAGGTCAATGCTCTGAAGTGCGGAGGAGAATGATGGACCTGTAAGGCCTGCGAAAGAATGATCCCCGACAGAATCAGGCGGGACTAATCCTGCCATACCTCGTACGATGGCGCTTGGATCATCGAACTTCTCCATGCCATTCACTGTCGTCCAGCCAGACAGATCTCCCGTCTCGGCATCGCCATTCACAACAAGATTCGCTGTCAGTGCAGCATTCGCTCCACCTGCGAGCGATCCGAATGTGATCAGAGTGGCAGCAATTGTACGCACGGATTTGAGTGTATTTTTCATTTTCATTTTTTTGTGTTGTTGGTGTTTGGTTTGGTTTTCTGTCGAACGTCCGCGATCACCGGCACCTGCCCGTGGCGCGACCGATGCCAGGAGCGAAGCGACTAAGCATCGGGCGTGACGCGGGTAGGTGTTCGGTGGATCGCACTGTTCGACTGTATTTTTTCTTTAAGACCAGTTATGTCCAAATTCTTCAAATCTGT
>CAZSPO010000350.1:0-3991 GCA_964608775.1 uncultured Chthoniobacterales bacterium
GACTTCAATACCCGCCGGGGAGCGGAAGACAAGAGCCTGCAATCCCTTTTCAATATGGGCGTTGTGTCCAGCTTCCAGGGAAGCTACGACCAGAGTCTTCAATATTACCTGCGCGCGCTACGGATCGCGGAAAAGATCGGGGATGACTATATGAAGGCCGAGGCGCTCAACAGCATGGGCATCATCCACAAGAAGCTCAAGAACTACGATCAGGCAATCCAAATGACTGCCGAGGCGCTTTCCCTGGCGCGAACTGGCGGCGATTCCGTGCAGCAGGCTATTTACCTGGGCAACCTCGGCAGCTTACATGCCGAACAGGAACAATACGACAGCGCTTTATTGTATTTTCAACAAGCCCTAACCATCGACTCTACCGAGGGCGTGCTCTGGGGCGTAGGGCACCAACTCAATAGCATGGGTGCGGTTTATTTGAGCCTGGGAGATTTCGATCGTGCGGAATCCTATCTGGAACGCAGCCTTGACGTGCGCGAGACCCTCGAACAGCCCAAGGAGATCGCCGAAAGCCTGGTCAAGATGGCCACCCTGCGCAACCGGCAAAACGAGTCCGAACCCGCCGAGGGCTACGCACAACGTGCCGTATCCATTGCCGAAGCCATCGGCGACCGCCCCCTGTTGCGGGACGGTTATCAATGCCTGGCCGAAGCCTATGCCCAGCAGCAGAATTACCACAATGCCTATCACTACCGGACGGCCTATGCTGCTCTGCAGGATAGCCTCCTGAGCGAGACCACCACCGAGCAGATCAATACCTTGCAGATACGATACGAAACCGAAAAGAAGGAGAAGGAGATTGCTCTGCTCACCAGCGAGCGGGAACTGCAGGATGCAAGGATCCGGGGGCTCATTGGAGTGGCAGTCCTGGCGGGGTTGGTCATTGTTTTGCTAGTCCTCTTTTACCGGGCCCGCATGCGGCACCAGAAACAATTGCAAGCACAGCAAAGGACACTGCACCAGCAGGAACTGCGGGAGATGGAGCAAAAGCAGAAGATCGTGGCGATGGAGTCGATGCTCAGCGGACAGGAAAAGGAACGCAAGCGCATTGCCAAGGATCTGCACGACGGTCTGGGCAACCTGCTGGCCAACGTACAAATGCAGTTCAGCACGGTCGAGGAAGACATGCCTGAGGACAAGCGGCCCACCTACGAGGCTGCTTACCAACTCCTGGGCGAAGCTTGCGGGGAAGTGCGAAAGATCGCTCACAATATGATGCCCAGTGCGCTGACCCGCTTTGGCCTGGTCGCTGCTCTCCGGGAAATGGCCGGCGCCCTGGAGAAAAATACCGAGATGGATGTGGATCTCCAGGTCTATGGTATGGAGGAGCGCTTACCCGAGAAAGTGGAAGTCAGCCTGTACCGGATCGTACAGGAATTGCTCAACAACGTTGTCAAGCATGCGGAGGCGACCAGCGTGATCATCCAGCTGAACCGGCAAGGAGAAGAATTGAATCTGCTGGTGGAAGATAATGGCCTGGGCTTTGATCCGCAAGAAGTCCGGGGCGGCCTGGGACTGGAAAGCCTGCAGTCTCGCGTCCGCTACCTGGACGGGAGCCTGGAAGTGGATACTGCGCCGGGAAGGGGAACCGCCACCCTGGTTCATGTGCCTTTGGAAAACGCCAGAGACCAGAGGCGAGAGGCGAGGATTTAATGCCAGAAATAAATGGGGCTTTGTCAGGCTTGCGGCTGTGCGATTCGATATGAGGTAAAAAACAAAGGCGGGAACCCCGGTATGTTCCGGGAATCCCGCCAGTTGATTAAGCTTGTCGCTTACTTTATTTAACGAGCATAATGCGCTCGGTCTGATTGAAGTCTTTTCCAACCAATCGCAGGTAGAACATGCCTCCCTGCTGTTTTTCCAGATTCAAATTGACTGTTTGGAAAGGCGCGACCCGATCTTGTCTGATCATACGGCCAACGCCGTCAAAAACCATAAGACGACCGTCTTCAACTTCTCCAACCTGTACGGTGACAGCCCCGGTGGTCGGATTGGGGAAGGCCGTAAAGGAGGGGGTATCCCGACTGGCGACCTGCAGAGTATTTTGGTTCAGATCTCTGAGTTGCCCTTTGCAGTCCGGCGTACGATACAGTTTGAAAGCCTTGAACGTACAACCGGGTTCCAATTCTACTTCTACTGTCAAGGGTCGATTACCCTTTGAGGGAACCCCACCAACGATCAGGATGAAATACTGCTCGCCGTCCAGAAATTCATAGCCAGCGAAGAGGATATCCAATTCCGGGGCGTTTCCACCTCCGTTGCCCGGAAAGATCCGGACCTTATACTGGGAAAGATCCTTGGGCTGATTGAAGGGATTGATCCCGTCGATCCGCAGGCTGACCACATGCGAACCTACCGGACCGAACGCTCCTCCTTCTTCGCTGAATTCGCCGGGAATATCGCACACAGGTTGCCCGTCCCGAAAGTTGGGGTCCAGCGATATACCGGTAATCAGGCAGGGTTCGCTGAGATCCGTAGGTTCCGGACCTTCGCAATTTTCCGACAGTGTCCAACCGTGGTCAAAAAACATCCCCAGGGTGGCCGGTCCCGGATCGTGAATGGCTTCGCTGGCGCCCAGGAAAGGGGACATCAGCGAATTTTCATCTCCCGGACCAAATGTTGCCTCATCCCAATGAGAAAAACTCGAACCTGGATTGTAAATCGAAGGAGCGAAGATCTTTCCGTTCATACCGCCCAAGGCAGCTACTGCGGTCGGAGCGTTGATAAAGAGGTTCTCGCTGGTAAAGTAGGCTTCCAAAGCGGGGGAAACCACGCCGGGCGGAGCCACCTGTGACAAAGCGATGCCGTTGCCATCCTCTACGAACGTATCGAAGATGACGGGAAGATCTCCCAGGCCATAAACCCCGAGTCCCAGATCCGAGTCTGCAAAAGCGGATCCGATAAATCCGAGGCCATGGCAAAGTTCGTGTAGAACAACGGTTGAAAAATCAAAGGTTCCGGGCGGGGGAAGTGCATCCGTGCCCAAATACCAGGGGATTTCATCTGTATTGAAATTACAAATGATATCCGGTTCGACTATGCCCAACACCAGCTCGGTGACATCCAGCCCGAAGATCTGATCGATGAGCGCATCCGGAAAAAAGGGGCCGCCGGTGGTCCAGAACCGGTTTGCTCCTGCCGAGCCCAGGATACCTGGGCCTAAGGGTTGCAAATTTGCCTGTATCCGAACGGGTACCGTTGAGCTGATCTGGCTTTCCCAAATGGCAACGGCGTACTCGAATGCGAAAATGAATTGCTGCCTTCGTTCTTCCGAAAAATCATCCGGAAAATTGTAGGTCACCTCGATATTCGAGCAGTCGTCATCGGGTAAGGCGCGTCCGTTTCCGCCCGGATCGAAATTCGCGGGAGGTGGCACGGAACTGCGGGCATCGTAATCGGCAATGTGCAACTCACAGACGGGATCATGGAGTTGAACGCCAGTTAAACCGGTAACACTCAAGGGAACCGATTGATCCCCCCGGTACCGGTTGAGTAATTCAATGAGCGCCGGGTCATTCAGGTCTCCGGAATGATCCACGCTGAATCGGTCCCGGATCTGCTCCGCAAAGGCCTCCTGGGTCGGGTCTTGCGCATGGGAGTACACGATACTTCCCAGCAAGAGTAAAATGAAAGGGTAAAAACATTTTTTCATAAATCCGAATTTAGGTGAAAGGATAAAGGGAATTAAAATTCTGCGACCGAAGCTTTTTTCAGTACAGAATTTCTATATAAATAAATCGTATGGACGAATGTTGTCGTTCCGGACCGTTTTAGAAAAAAAATTAATTAGGATAAAGGCGGATTGGTCTTCGGGCAACCAGCCCAAGCCAAATCCCGAAAGAGATAGTTCGTTTCGGCTTTAGCCGGATGGGCGAAAAGCAGAGGAGTGGGGCATAGTTCTTACCTTGGAACATGACAAAAGGTACCAGCAAAATGATCCGCGTTTTCATGATCGACGATCACCAGCTATTCGTGTCGG
>CAZSPO010000351.1:0-3988 GCA_964608775.1 uncultured Chthoniobacterales bacterium
CCCGTTCCGTGGTCAAAGCCAGCAACCGTCCCATCTCCTCGTCGGTCAAAACATTGCCGGAAGGATTCGACGGGCGTGAGACACAGAAGGCCGCGATCGCGTCATCATCCGGCAAACGGTCAAAGTCCACCTGATATTTGAACCGGTGCGGCCCAGGAAAGGTGACGTTGGCCATGACTCCTTCGAACATCCCGGGAGCCAAGCCCTGACCCTCATACCCGATATATTCCGGTAAAATGGGGAAAACAATCCGCCGGGTGCCGCCGCCCGGCATTTCCCCGGCGAGCAAGTTGAATAGATGAAAGAAAGCGGTCTGGCCGCCGTTAGTGACCGCGAGATTTTCGGGGCCGACGGCCCAGCCGCAGCGTCGGCGGAGATAGGCGGCCATCGCTTCCCGGAAAGCCGCGTTGCCAACTGGCGGATCATACACTCCCAACATCCGTCCGAATCCTTCCCCGGCGAGTAACCGCCGCATTTCTCGTTCCCAAACAGCTTCCATGGCCGGGATGCGCGCCGGGTTCCCTCCGCCCAACATGCGAATCGCCCCACCCGATCCGGCGAGTGCCGTCCCCAAATCGTCCATGAGAGAGCGGATGCCGCTCCCTCCAGCCCATCGGGTGCCGATGCGGGAAAAAGAAATCATTCCGAAACAAAGGGGCGCGAGACCGAAGGTGACAAGCCTCGACTGCTTTTAGGAACCATTGGGGTGAAGTCAACCATTCCTCCGATTCCCGACGCCTGCCGCTAAACGCATTTTCCGATTCCCGACTTGAAAAAGTTTGCGCCGAATACGATTCTTGCGATTCCTGTGCAACCTGAATTCCTTCGCTCTATTAGTTTTCTCAAAGACCTGGATGACACCGAGTTACAGGCGCTTCATCAACGGATGGTCGTGCGATTGGTTTTGCCGGGGAAAAAAATCATTGAGGAAGGCCAGCAGGTGGAGGCCTTTTATATTGTCTGCAAAGGCACCGTCCATGTCCGACGCAAGGCGGATGAACAAGAGGTCTTGCTCGGCCGGATCGGGCCGGGAGGATTTTTTGGCGAAGTGAATTTGTTCGATCCTGGGACGGCGACGGCCACGGTTTATGCTGTCGAAAATGTCTCCGTTGCCAGCATTGCTTACTCCGTGTTCAAAGAATTCATGAATCACTATCCGCATGCCGGTTACAAAATCGTGGCGGAAATGATGACCGAAATGTCCCGCCGCTTGCGGCACACCAACGAGCGGCTGGTAAACTCCGTCTTTTGGTGGAGCGCCAGTCGCCCGCCGATGGAAGAAGCGTGAGCCGCACTTCGCTCGAATGTTTTAGCAACCGACCCGAATGGCACTCACTTAAGAAGCTGTTCCCCAAAGGGAATCAATCCGCCAGCCGAGGGCAACGCCTGGGTGCCATTCACAACAGACCCGGTTTTATGAACCATTGGGGGTGAACCTTTCGCGTCAAGCAACCTTGGGTGGGTGCCCTCTGCCTGCTGCGCTCCCCGTCCTCTTGAGCGTCTCTGCCGGCACACAAGCGGTGACCTGTTCCAAAAGCCGTTGGATTTTGATCGGCGTACGCAAAACACCACGGACACCCGGTTCTCGCATCAGATCGGCCAATCGCCCCGGCGACACCGACTGGTCATCAACCAAGAAAAGCACCGGCGGCAGCTTTCGGGCCGGAGCTGACTGTTCATACACCCGACGAAGCAATCCATAGAGCAGCGGGCCAGGTAACAACGGCAATTGCAGATTAAACAAAAACAGCCCGTAAGATTGTTTCAACGCCAGTTCAAACGCGTATTCGGCATGAGACGACGTGTCAATTCGACCGCGAAGGAATCCCCCCAGCGTCTCTCGAAGAAAGCGCAGATTCAGGACCGAAGCATCGGCAATCAGCACCCGGGCTGGCGTTTCCCACATGAGAATCCCCATAACATGTCATCCGGAAAATGAAATGACTTTCTGCATTGACGCCATGCGTTCTCCCCTCGAATGTTCAAAATATGGATGGGGTCGATTGGCACGTTTCTCTCTTACGATCGTTGAAAAACCGATTGGCGGTCGTCGCTGACCGGGCGCTATACGAACGAGATCCTCAAGCCCATCTCGCGGCGTTACAAGCGGCCTCCGCATCACTCGACCAGACCGTGACCGACTGTCGCCCCAAGATTCCGCCGGATCTGGCCCATTATTTGGATCGTCAAAGCTATCAAAAAGCCATCGACTGGCTAGAAAACCCATCGATTTCACGATGAAACTCCTCGCCGTCCTCTCCCTTTTTGCATGGTTCATCCCAACCTTCTTCCCAGCCTTCTGTCACGCGCAGAGCCTGCCGATGGATGTGGTTTTCCAAGGGGATCGTCGTTTCCAAACCCTGATGAAAGAGGCGGACAAAGCCGGTTGGGGAAGACTTCCCATTGGAGAACGCACCGCGCGCATCGGGATGAGTCTCCGTGGGATTCCCTATAAAAACTACACCCTCGAACTGCACGACCGTGTGGAATCCCCTTCCGTCAACATGAACGGCATGGATTGTTGGACCTTCTTCGAGATTGCGCTCGCCAGCGCCCGCCTACTCAAAGCCGGTCCACCCTACTCGAAAGAGCGGATGCTCCAATTTATTGAACTCGACCGCTATCGAGGCGGACGCTGCAACGGGCGTTTTTCGTCCCGCTTGCATCACTTGGAAGATTGGGCGCAGGACAACGAACGGCGCGGCTTGGTCAAGGATGTCACCCGCAACCTCGGCGGGGTACGGCTTCAGCGGAACATGAATTACATGGGAGGCTCGGGTTCCCGCCACTTCCGCCAATTGCGAGCAGATCCCTCACAAATCGGATTGATGCGAAAAATCGAGGCGAACCTTTCCAGCCGCGGCATTTACTACATTCCCAAGTCACGCGTGAGGGGGATTGAGAGTAAAATCCAAAGTGGCGATATTATCTGCATTGTCACAACCTGGCACGGCTCTTACACCTCCCATGTGGGGCTGGCGTTCCGGGATTCCTCCGGAGTGCTCCGATTTCTGCACGCCTCCCGAAACAAGCGGGAAGTCATCTTGGACGACCGGCTGAGCACTTACTTAAATAAATATAGCAAGCACGCTGGCATCATGGTCGTTCGCCCCCTCGAAGGATAACCCCGAAGCCCGATCGCGGGCATGTTAGATCGCGCGATCGTCGAACAAAGCATTGCGCTTTCCCCATCGGACTAGCAGATGGCCTTTTCTTGCGGCAAAAGAGACCCGAGAACATCATGTCGGCTTCCCTGCGAACGCATCTCCGCAAAACATAGCCCCAATGAGAAATATCCCCCCAGCGTTCCTTGCTTGCCTCGGGGACAAAGTGAGCGTAACTAGCCATTGATCGCCCCCGTAGTTCAACGGATAGAACGAAGGTTTCCTAAACCTTAAATCCGGGTTCGATTCCCGGCGGGGGCACCAGCTCTGCTTTGATTGCGAAATCATCCAAAAAATGCCTCTGCTGATCATCCTGCAGAAAAGAGGGTTTTCATGTGGAACTGAATGGAAAAGATGCGAACCGGCTTTTGCCCGAATCACCAGCATCCCCCACTTTCTAACCGTCTGTTTCACCCCATTTTCGAACCGCCGCCCGCACCAAATGGCTGGCCAGTCGGGTTGGATGTTCAAGGTCATGGCGAGGACTTGCGCTCACGAACACTTCGGACATTCGAACGGGACTCTCCCTATTCGCCGCCGAAAACCAAATCCCCACTGGAATAAGTCGTGCCGTGATTGTCAGCCAACGTGGCCACTTGTTGAACAGCACTCTGAAAAAGCGCTTCATCAAGACTGCCCAGCGGATGGATAAAGGCGCTCCACAATTTTCCCTCGTGCAGACAGTAACGAGCATCGAGCGCCCGGTCGAAGTTGGCTTGCAAACAGCGGGCCATTTCCTCGGCATCTGCGAGATCGGCCTCTGCCACGAGGGTCATGATTCGCATCCGGTCAGCCCGTTCATCGGTGAAACAGACCAAGGTGCG
>CAZSPO010000352.1:0-3984 GCA_964608775.1 uncultured Chthoniobacterales bacterium
GACGGTGGGTCGCGGCTCCATCAGACCATCCTTCCGCGCAATTTTCCGCACCGGTTGTCGGCCAGGATTTCCACAGCCGCATTGCGCCCGCTGGCACCAAAGACTCCCCCGCCGGGATGGGTGCTCGCCCCGGTCAGATAGAGGCCGCGGGTTGGAAATCGGTAGTTGGACAACGCTGGCGTGGGCCGAAAACAGAACATTTGATCGAAACTCATTTCGAGGTGCATGACGTTGCCGCGCAGCAACCCAAGCCGTCGTTCAATTTCGAGCGGGGTCTGAATGAACCGGCCCTCCAACGCCCCCCGCATATTGGGCGCATAAGAACAGACCACCTCGTAGAGCTTGTCAGCCTCCCGCTCGGCGATGCGATCCCAATCCTCGCCATTCCGCAGTTCATACGGATGATATTGCGCCCAGGTAAACAGGACATGCTTTCCCTCTGGAGCCAGGGTCGGGTCGAGCGAGGAAAAGGTCATGGCCAACACGGCGGGATGCTGGGGCGGTTGCCCCCGGAGATAATCGAGATGGGCCTCGTCGAGGTAACGGCGGGAAGGACAGAGAAGCTGGAGAGCCTTATGGCAGGGAGCCACACCCCGTTCGTCCGCGGTGATGCCGGGATATTGCGGCAACTGATTGACCGCATGCCGCACGATCATTCCAAACCCATTCCCAATCCGGAGCGCCCGCACTTTTTTTCGCAACGGCTCCGGGCAAAGCCCTGGGTCCAGCAAATCGACGACGGCCGTCCGCACATGGCAGGCGAACACCACGGCCCCCGCCGCCACCGTCTCCTGGGGCGTTTCGATCGTAAACCGACCGGCTGCCCCGCCTGGGCGGACGGTGCGGACCGGAGCGTCGAGCAGGAGGGTGCCGCCGAATGATTCGAACCGCTTTTGCAAGGCCTGCGTCAACGCTCCCGAGCCCCCTTTGGCCCGCCAGGCCCCATGTTTGTGGATCATGGCGTGCCACCCGGCGAAGTCGCCCGTGGCGATTTCCGAAGGGGGCGGTCCGCTCTGGGCTGCCAGCCAGGTCATGGCGGTGCGGACCGGTTCACTGATAAAGGTCTCCTCAATGAGCTGACCGTAGCTCCCCATCAGTTGCCGGACGGTATCCATCGAGCTCCAGAGCCGCCGCGATTTGGGGCGGAACAAATTCCGTTTAAAAATGGCACCAAACAGATTGCCGGGGGTGGGCGGTTTTTGGAACACCTCGTAGACCCCGGTGTTGAGTTCCTCCCACTGATCAATAAAACGCCGGTAAGCTTGGGCATCCTCGGGAGCCACCTGGGCGATGCTCTCGCAAGTGGCTTCTAAATCCCGGTAAAAGGCAATGCCCTGGGTGGTGCCCGGCACGGGATAGTAGGCCCAGGGATCCATCTCGGCATATTCCAATCCGACCTCGGCCAACCGGAGCTCCTCCATGATGCCGGTGGCTTTGAACATGATGTGGGCGGACGACCCGACGTCGAAGCGGTATCCCGGCAGGATTTCCTCGGTGCAAACCGCCCCGCCCACGATAGGGCGTCGTTCGATCACTAACGTTCGCAATCCAGCTTGGGCCAGGTAACAGGCGCAAATGAGTCCGTTGTGCCCAGCGCCGACGATCGTGACATCGTAATGCTCCATGAGGTTAATCTGCCTCTGGGAAGCCGGGGCAGCAATGGCCGAGTTGGCTGAATCGGCTGGACAGAGGTCTCCTTCCGGAAAAAGCCAAAAAAAGACCGGCCTGGCAAAGGCCAAGCCGGTCTCGGTAAAGGGTGACGGTCGCGATCGGGTGGTGGAAGCGATCAGAAGGTTGAGGCGATCTGAATCTGCCGCCGATCGAGTCCCAGGACAGATGGCGGACAATCAAATCCGCCAACTGAATTACTTGGAATAGGTGACGGTGGTTTGCGGAGCCGGCTGCGGTTTGCTGGCGCAAGCGCCAAGTCCGAGAGCGGCAACGGCCACGATGGCAAGTGCGATGACACGTGTGAATTTCATACTTTTTTCCCCTCCTTTCTGTAGCTGGATGCTGGGGGGTATTAAGCGGGTTGTTCGGCAAACCGCAATGCGAAAATCATCGGGGCAACGGGATCAAAATGAGGCGCTCTCCCCTTTCGTGATTTCGGAAGTCGCGGAGGAAAATGAGGTCGCGCGGGCCCCCAGCGCAAGGAACGGGGGTTAGGCGAGCATCGCAGCTAGCGGGGGCACCTCCACTCAAGGACATCCTGCGGCCCCTCTCTCTCCCCCCCCCTGTTTCATAAAAACAGGAAGGGGTTGCGCCGCAGATTTTTGGGCAGGGCGCGAAGTTCAGGCGGGGGCCTATCCCTTGTGATACGTCACCGCCTGAACGACCAAGCTCTGCGCAAAAAGATCAAGCAAAGACGACGGGTTTTATGAAACAGGGGGGTATCACCTTCCTCGGCTCTCCGATCACAAGAGTGGCCCAGGGCAGATGAGCACCCGCGTCCCGATTTCCACGAGATCAAACAAAACGATCATCTCCGCATTGCGCAACCGAATGCACCCGATGCTCGCCGGGGTGCCGATGCAATGCTCCGCATTTGTGCCGTGCAAATAGATGTAACGCTCTCTGGTATTGGCATTCTCCGGATCAAGCCCTTCCAACCAAAGAATCCGGCTTAAGATCTGATCCTCACCACCGGTCGCATCGCCGAACGCTCCGGTCCATTTCCGCCCCACAAAAACGGCCCACGGCGGCGTCTCTTCCCCGATCTTTTCCGCAATACGAAAGCGTCCCGTAGGGGTCCGAAAACTGCCCGGCTCGCTCCCCACCCCGTAACGCGAGGTGGAGACCGGAGCCTCGAACCGCACCCGCCCTTTCTCATCCCGCAACACGAGCCGTTGGGTCGGGATATCGATCGTGATTTCAGCGTCGGAAGGTTGCACGCCCCGGATTCAACGTTAAACTGCCCCCCTTTTTCCAATGCAAAACCTGCAAAACCCGCCTCACCTCGCCATCGTCGGAGCGACAGGAGCCGTCGGCATGGACCTGCTCCAGGTATTGGAACGCCGGAATTTCCCGGTGGGCCGTCTGACCCTCCTCGCTTCTCCCCGGAGCGCGGGTAAGAGCCTCTATTTCCGTGGCACATCGCATCCGGTGCGAGCATTGGAAGCCGCTGCATTTGAAGGGGTCGATATCGCATGGTTCAGCGCCGGCGGGTCGATCTCAAAAATGTTCGCCCCTGCTGCGGTGGCAGCTGGTGCGGTAGTGGTCGATAATTCTTCCGCCTTCCGGATGGACCCAGAGGTCCCGCTGGTGATTCCAGAGATCAATCCAGAGGCGGCCAAGGGGCATCACGGGATTCTCGCCAATCCGAACTGCACCACCGCAGTCAGTCTGATGGCGATTGCGCCGCTCCATCGAGCGTTCGGGGTGCGAACGATGATTGCAGCGAGTTACCAGGCGGTTTCCGGTTCGGGAGCCAAAGGGCTGGCCGAATTGGAGAATCAAATCCGGGCCTGGGCGGGCGGTAGCTCGATCGACCCGGTGACCTACCCACACCCTATCGCCTTCAATGTGATTCCCCGGATCGATGCCCCGATGCCCAATGGCTACACGAAGGAGGAGATGAAATTTGCCGAAGAAAGTCGGAAAATTCTCGGGCACCCCGGGCTCCGTGCCTCCATTACCTGCGTTCGCGTGCCGGTTTTGCGCGCCCATTCGATTGCCTGCACCGTCCAATGCGAACGCCCGGTCACCCTCGAAGCAGCGCGGACCGCCTGGGAGTCCGCTCCGGGCCTCCGGCTGCTCGACGATCTCGCCGCCGATATTTATCCCACGCCACTTGGGGTCTCCGGCCAGGACGCCTGCGCTGTGGGCCGAGCCCGCCTCGATCTGGCCCTCGACAATGCGCTGACTTTTTGGATCTCCGGCGATCAGTTGTTAAAAGGTGCGGCATTGAATGCTGTGCAAATCGCGGAGTTGCTCCTATAAACCCCGTTTTTCCGTCATGGAGTTGAAGGCCTATCTCAAAGAGCG
>CAZSPO010000353.1:0-3977 GCA_964608775.1 uncultured Chthoniobacterales bacterium
CGGGGGGAGAGTTCTCCCCCCCCGCCTGAACTTCGCGCCCTGCACAAAAATCTGCGGCGCAACCCCTTCTTGTTTTTATGAAATAGTGGGGTTTAGTCAGTGACCTCGATCCGTCGCGGTTGCACCTGCTCACTTTTCGGCAGGGTCAATCGGACGACTCCTTGGTCAAGCCGGGCTTGTATCCGAGTGGCGTCAATCGCCGGGTCGAGTTCGAACGTCCGCTTGTAAGAAACCGGACGGATCTCCCGGTGGATTACCTCGCCGGGCAGCGGGTGAGCGCTCCGGTCTCCGGTCACCACCAATTCGTTGTTTTCGATATGCACCGAGAGGGCGCCCTTGGCGACTCCCGGCATTTCGAGCTCAAGGATCAACTCCTCGGGGCGCTCGACAATGCTGGCCCGGGGCTGCACATATTGTGGCACCCGGCGAGCTTCGTTGGATTCAATATGGGTCAATGGATTTTGGCTCATGGCTAGGGTCGGAGATGGGGAGCCGACGGGCGACTCCCATGGGGATGGGGGATTCAGCCGACTTGGACGTCGATCTGTTTGGGTTTGACCTCCTCGGCCTTCGGCAGGGTCACCGTCAACAGGCCGTCTTTGTAAGCGGCCGTGACTTTTCCTGCGTCGACTCGGGTCGGTAGGGTGATGGAGCGGGAGAACTTGCCGAAGAACCGTTCCGACCGGAATCCTTTCTCCGTGTCGGTCGTTTCCGGTTGGCGTTCCCCGCGAATCGTGAGGGTGCCATCATGGAGCGAGATATCGATCTGCTCCCGTTTCATTCCGGGAAGCTCGGCCACCACGTAGAGATGGTCGTGGTCCTGGCTGACATCAAGGGCGGGAGCCCACCCGCTGACGAGCGGGAAATCGCGGCGAAACACGGAGCCGTCAAACAGACGTTCCATTTCATCGCGCAGACTGGCCAACTGATCGACGGACGACCAATCGGAGAGTCGGGAAGGTTGATAACGGAGGATGCTCATAGGTTGGATGATAGGTTGAGGTTAAACTCACTAAGTGCGTAAGCGCCTTCCATGCCCGTTCCCGATGGATTTTCTAAAACCCTAAGCGCGAGCTGCTTATGCAATTTCACCCCTCAACTCACTCCGGATTGATTGCGCCATAATGACGCTTGCGCCTCATCGTCTTGACGCCGACGGATGGGTCATTGTGGCGCTATATTGCATCTAGCATTTGCTGGTATTGCTGGGTGAGCCCTTGGGCGGCCCGGATGATTTGCCAGCCGACCACGATGGCGATGGCCAGATAAATGAGCTTGGGTGTCCAATCCCCGATAGCTTCCCAGGCCGCTGCTTCATTTTCCTGAAACAAGAGGCTCCATCGTTCGAATTCCTCATCGAGTTGGCCGGTAGTTTCTCCGGTTTCCAAGGCTCGGAGAAGCGGTTTGGGCAACCCAGCGGAAGCCTGACGCAATCCGTCGGTCATTGAGTGTCCGGCTACAATCGCCGATACAGCTTGGCGGGTCGCCTGGCGCACCCCGGCAATGCGGGCAGCAGCAGCGGCCCGCGGGAGAGCTTCCGTCGGAGGAATCCCGGCTCGAATTTGGGCGTTCATGGCACCACAAAACCGCCCGAGCGCCCCATCCCGCCAAATACGGCCGACGACCGGGATCGCCCGCCAAAGCACGTCGACGAGCGTCACTCTTTCGCCCAAGGCCCAGAGCAGTTGAAACAGAACGACCGCCACAAAGGCCGCTAAGTAAACCGCGACCAACACCCCGACTACGGCGAGCAGATAGGCCTGCAGCCCGGCCCCGCCGAGCACCAAGCTCGGGAGCGGCCCGACGAACGCCGCTGCGTGCAGCAGGAAAAGGGGATAAAGACTGCGGCGAAAGATTTGGCGTCTGGTGCTGATTTGAGCAGCCAACCAGCCGCTGACATACGCGCACGCCGCTTCCAATCGACCGCTGGCTTCCCCGGCTTCGAAAACGGCTCGCTCCATCTCGCCAAGGCCCGCGCCACAAGCGTCCAAGGCTTCCGTCAACGTGGCTCCGGCTTCAATCGCCTGGCCCGCCCGTCGAGCCGGCCCGCGCAACCCGCCACCATCGTCTGCGATCGCCTCAAATGCTTCAAGCGGACTGATCCCGGCCTTGGCATACCGCCGCAAGGCATCGATCAGGGCCTGCCGGGATTCGAGCGAGAGCGCCATTCACCCCATAGTAAAAGCGACCAAGCCCGTGTCGAGGCGGCACTTATTTTCCAGACACCGCTTTCGGGGGCCGCTTTCGGGCACCTTTTCAACCGGCAGCACGCCGGGGGTTCAGCCGACTTGCAACGTGGTCATGCGTTGGTCGGATGCCGCACTTCCCGATTGGCTCTACCGCGCCTCTCTTTCACCGACGCTCGTTACGCTCCGACAAAGGTCGCGTTGTAAGTGTCAAACTTCGCGGTCGAACCGACGCTGGGCGTGTTTTTCACGTCGTAAACGTTATTACTGACCAGCTCCTGATTTTGCGTGTCGTAAATCATCACCGCTTTCTCGCCCTGAATCCGCTCGTCTTTCGTCGTTTCAACCGCCATATAGCGGGACTTGGTCACCTGCTGCCGTTTCTCCGCCGGCATCCCCTGATAAATGCGGGCCGCACGGGCCTCGGCGATCTGGCGCTGGCGCTCGGTCGCCTGATGTTTGGCCACAATATAAACCACGCTCGCGGTCAAAGCGCCCGCCCCCACCCCGATCAGGGCGGACTGAGCCGGGGTCATCCCGGCTGCACTCGCGATGCCGCCAGCGAGAATGCCGGCTCCCGCTCCTCCTACGGCGGCTTGTTCGGTGGGGGTGCAGCTGGTGGTCAGCGTCAGAACGCTGGCGCAAGCAATGATTTGAAGCAGGGTGTTTTTCATGGTGATTAAATCGTTTAGAAACTAAGCGACAAATTGCTGAAACGGCAAGCTTCTGTTGTAAACGGTTGCGGGGGAAGAACGTTTGCGCTCCGCCCGGAAGCAAATGGCCCCCTCAGTATTGGATCTTATTTTTCTCGCAGAATTGACGGGCCACGGGATCACCTCCGGCAGCGGCCTTGGCAAATTCCTTCTTCGCCGCCGCCTGATCTTTCGGAACGCCGTGACCTTCGTAAAGGCATTGCGCGTAGAATCTTCTGGCGACCACATCGCCATCGTCGGCGGCCGTTTTGAACAGGGCAGCGGCTTGTTCCAGATCCGCTTGGGCGGTCGCTTTTTCCTCTTTGTCCCGCGAACCGAGGGCGGTGAGGCCCCGCTTGATATGCAACACGCCCAAATTGGTGGTGGCAAACCGGTTCCCCGCCTCGTGCGCACGGCCCAGCCAGCGAAAGGCCTGATCCAAGTCGGGAGTCAGCCCGGCTCCCTTGTCGTAGTTGACCCCGAGCTGGGCCATCGCGCGGGCGTTCCCAGCCCCGGCGGCTTCTAAAAGAAGGCTGGAGGCCCAACCAGGGTGATATCCCACCCCGTATCGATCCAGCGGATCCAGCAAACATTCGGCCAGGAAATATTTCCCGTCGTCATGACCCTGGAGGGCCCCCTCTTGAAAAAGCGCTCCCGCTTTAAGCAAATCCTTCTCGACTCCGCGTCCATTCGAATAGAGGAGGCCGAGTTTCACGGTGGCGTAAGGGTATGCTTTGGCGTGCGCCTGCTCGTAGTAACCAGCCGCCGTGCCCGGTTCAGCCATCAAGAGACCGTCTGCTAGGTAAATCATAGCTTGGACCACCCCCGCCGCTGCCGCTCGTTCGGCAGCGGGTCGAAGTTCGGGGCGGACAGGCGGGTTTTCATCCAACAGCACGGTTTCCTCGGTGATAGTGGCAAACATCTGGTCTAGACGTTGCAGCGCAGCGGTCTCCTCGGGAAACCGCTCGGCAAGATCGAGGTATTGGCCGACGAGCACGGGCTGGGGAATGTCGCGCTCGGTCCGGCGCAGCTCTTCAAATTCCGCTGCAAACCGTTCGGCATCGGTCGGTGTGGGGGTCGGCGTCGGCGGAGGGGTGGG
>CAZSPO010000354.1:0-3976 GCA_964608775.1 uncultured Chthoniobacterales bacterium
AGCGGGTTTTGCCCCCCACCGACGGGACAATTGGTATCGACTGCTGGATTGATCGTGAAAGGCAGAAGGGGTCAGGGAAAGGCAGAAGGGGTCAGCGCATGTATTTTGGCATTTCAGCAAACAAATCAGTGGCATTACCAATTTTTAGTCAATTCAAGCCACGAATGTCACAATTCATGCGCTGACCCCTTCTGGCGAGTCCACCAGATATTCAGGTGGCAAATGGCGGAGCACATACTCTTTCAAACCCGCCCCCCAGTCAGAGGCGGTGTGCAGGATGGCCGGATTCATTCGGACATGATCGAGGCAAACCATCCGGAAGGCATCGGTCTCGGGAAAAAGGCGGGGAAGAATGCCGCACGGGAGCCAGCCATCCACCTCAAGCCCCGCCGTTTGAGTGGCAACAACCGGCGCATCAAGGGGGAGATCGAGAATCAGGGCTTTGGCACCGGATTCAAAGAGCCGGACTTGTTCGCGGCGAATGACCGCCCCGAGATCGGCTCCGCATTTTTCCGCTCGGAGCCAGCCGAGGCCGAGGTCAGGGCGAAGGATCACAGCGAGCTGCGAGGGGTGATCGGGCGGGGGCTCTGCGGACGGAAGGATCTCGAGTTGGAAGCCGAGCGCTTCGTAAATTCCAGCCATCCAAGCGCGATGATGTCGGGGAAGGTGAACGCGGCTGAGGGGGGCATCTTCCAAGCTGCCGTAGAAAAGCATTAGCGCCATCCGCTGGGTGGTTTGTTCCCCGATCGCCCGCATTTTCAACTGAGGGGGGATGACTCCGGGCAGGAAGCCGCATTCGACGATCCCGAGGTCGAGATTGGTGCGCTGGGAGGCCGGATGGGCGCAGGTGGCTTCGCTCCAATAACCGAGCACGCCCCGCTCGCGCAGGGTTTGGATGAGCAACTGTTTCATCCGCCCGAAAGCCCCGCCGCCCCGCGCTTCGGGCACGACGAAAGCGTGACCCGACTCGGGCACGCGCGATCCGGGGCTGAAGGCCATCCCCATGTGACCATACACTTGTTGCGCGTCGTCGACGACTACGGCACTGAGGAGTTCGCCGGAAGCATTCATTTCAATGAGCCGGTCCGGCATGTAAAGATGGTCGGAAATGTAGGAATAATCGTAGCAACGATAGGCGCATTGGCTGATCTGCCCGGCATCTTCCGGTCGAAACAACCGCGCTTCCAACCCGCCTCCCGCCACGCTCGGACGAGGCGTCGACTCTGCGGGTGGGGGTTCGGCTGGCTCCGGCCCGCCGGGCAGCCGAATGAGGAGATCGACTCGTTTGCCCCCCCGGCCTAGCGCCCGGTATCGCACCCCGTCCGCCATCGCCTGCATCAGTTTGGACCCAAGCCCAGCGGCCTCCGGTTGTCCGGTGGAGAAAGCGAGCGGTTGAAACGGGTCGCGTGGCAGACCGCGATCCTCAATTCCCACGACCAAGTCCGCCCCTTCCAAGGTCGCCGTCACGATCAACGGCCCTGGCTGCCCTTCATAGGCATGTTGAATGACATTCAACGCCGCCTCCTCGGTCGCCAGCTCCAGACGCATCGAGCGTCGACCGTCCAACCCCAAAAAGCGGAGCTGGGCACCCAGCAACCCATGAACCAACGGCACCGCTTCGCGAGTCGCAGCGGTTTCCAACCGAAAGAGTTCTCTCATCCGTTGAAACCCGGGATCGCGGCCGTTGGCAGGGCGGCATAGGCGTTGGGCACGGGCAGGCCGGGTTCGTGATGCAAGTAGCCTAACGCTCCATCGGCTTCCACCCGCCAAATCCCCAAACCCGCCTCTTCCGGTGCCGGGGCGAAGAAACGGTCGCCGACACAAAAAATGGCGCGCGGATTGCCACCAACCGGTTCGTGTCCGGCCACCACGAGACGGTCGGCTCCGGCATCCCACCGCAAACGAGTCACAAAGGGGCCACTTCGCACCGAGGCGAACAGTTGCTTCGACCCGGGATGCCAGCGCAAATCAGCCGCTCCCCCTCCCTGACCGTTCTCTTTGGCGGAAACTTTCTGGCGCAACTCGCAGCCGCCCGTCGCCGAATCGAAGTCAAAGACAAGCACCTCCACACTCATTTCGGTGAGCACAAACAATCGGTGGCCGTCGGGATGAAAGACGAAATGGCGAGGGCCACTCCCCGGCGGAGCAGCAACCCGGATCGGTTCGAGCGCCACTTCGCTGCCATCGTCCGCCACCCGGTGGAGGAGAATCGCGTCAATGCCGAGATCCGCCACACAGAGCCAGCCGCCCGAGGGATCGAACCCGGCCATGTGCGGGTGGGAATGCTCTTGGCGCGCTGGATTCGGGCCGCTCCCGGGATATTCGAGCCGTTGAATCACCGGGGAAATGGAGCCATCGGGAAACGCCGTATGCACCGAGACCGACCCGCAGCTCTTGTCTCCCGGCTGTCCGAAGCGACCGAACAACCGATAATTCGCACAAGCCACCAACGGCCAGCTCGGATTGACCCCGATCGAGCAAACCGTGGTACCCTGGGTGGCCTCGGTGTTCAACGGCTGCAACTTCCCGGTTTCAGGCTCCCAACTCAACGCCTGCACCCCGCCGTTCGGCTGCTCCGCATCAGCCTCCACGGTGGTTCCGACGAAAAGCCTCCGGCCATCTTGGCTGGCCCCGATCGCGGCACTGCCCGCGGGAAGGGCTTCCGCTGCCACCCGCACCCCGATGCCTTCGTTGACAAAAATCCGGACGGCTTTTCTCGCTTCACCACCCGGCCCGGTGGCGGCAAATGCAAAGGGTTGGGTTTCTTCTTTCATGCGGCGAGATAGGGGATGGTTTGCGGGCCCTCGGGCATCACGGCCACTTGGGGATACCGCTCCCGATCAGCCAGTAAGGCGTCAAGCGCCGCTTGTAAATCGGGCACTGGCTCCATGTGGGCGCGTCGGATTAATTCCGGCTCGATCTGGCAATGGATGGAAACCTTTGCCTTCAACAAAATCAACGCCAGCAATTGCAGCTGCCACTGGTCATCCGCCGGCTCGGCCCAGGATTCGATCGCTTTGAGCAACGATCCCGCATCCGGATATTCAAACAGCAACTTCTGGAAATTACCGTGTGCCGGAAATCCGTCGGCGCACTCCGCTGCCACCACGATTCGTCCCCCCGGCTTGATGACCTGCGCGGCTGCGCTCATTCCTTTAACGGCTTGATACAAATTCTGATCGAGCGGAAACCCACTGTTCGTCGTGATGATCAGGTCATACGGCTCGGCGCAGGCGGCCATTGCGTGTTGCCGGGCGAATTCGCATCCGGCCCGATGGGCGGCCATCGGTTCCCCACAAAACCAGGCGGTGATCTGTTTCGCCCGGTTGAGGGTGACATTGAGGAGAAAATCGACCGGCACACTCGCGCCGTTATGTCGGACCTGGTCCTGCGTGGGATTATCTTCCAGTCGCCCCCAAATGCTGCGCGGATCCCCGATGACCTGCGCTCGATGGTAATGCCGGATCGATTCGATGCCTGCCAGCGCGGGAAAGACCCCTTTGTATCCCCCGGAAAAACCGGCCATGAAATGGGGTTCGATGAAACCCATCACAATCCGTTTGTCCGCCTCGACATACCGCCGGTTCAACCAGATCGGACGTCCATCCAACGTCCGCCCTGTCTCCACGCAAGCTGCGGGATCGAATGCATCGTGATTGATCACCTCGCACGCCTCCAAGATCGGTCGCCCCAACATTCGCTCCAACTCCTCTGGTGTGTTGGCCCGGTGCGAGCCGGTTCCAATGAAGATGGTAAATTGCCGGGGCGGCACATGGGCTAGCTCCCGCAGGAGCCACGGCAATACCCGCATGCTGGGGAAAGGGCGGGTGCCATCGGGCACCGCGACTGCCACCCGGTCGTTGCTTCCGATCAACTCGCGGAGCGGGGCGGTGTCAAAGGGTTTCCGCACCGAGTCAGAAAAGGTGATCGCCTCATGCTCCAACCCGTGCAGATGGCGGGGCACCAACAGATCGAC
>CAZSPO010000355.1:0-3973 GCA_964608775.1 uncultured Chthoniobacterales bacterium
AGCTCGACACCGCGCCGGCCATCCTCCGGGAGACCCTGCTCAGCCGCTACCTCGGGGAATCACTCACTAAACTTCGTCTCGTTTTTGAAGCCGCCGAAACCACTCGTGCCGTCTATTTATTCGACGAGTTCGACAGCATCGGCTTCACCCGTGAAACGCCGAACGATGTCGGTGAAATGCGCCGCGTCCTCAATGCCTTCCTCGTTTTCATCGAGCGTCTGCGCGGTAATAGCATGGTCATCGCCGCGACCAACTACGGCGAACGACTCGACAAGGCCCTGTTCCGCCGATTCGACGATTTGGTGGAATTCGGCCTGCCCGCTTCCGCGCAAACCCGCGAGGTCATCAAACGCCTCCTAAGAAACATCGACAAAGAACGCCTCTCATGGAGTCGAATCGAGCAAGCGGCCAAAGACCTCAGCTATGCGGAAATCACTCGGGCCTGCGAGGAAGCGATCAAGGATGTCCTCATCCATGATCGCCGAAAGGTCACGAACGAGGCCCTTGTTAACGCCCTTACCGAGCGGCGAGTCTATTTGAATCACTAGGCCAGCCGGCTCCGCCTTTGTATCCCAGCCAAATCCATGCCCGACGATCCTTTGCCTCATCTTCGATTCAACGCTCCCCCTGAGCGTCTGAATTTTGGTGTAAGAGGAGGTAATGATTCGAAGGTGCCCTTTGCACGGGATCGGGCTGGCCACGCGGGAAGTCTTCGTGCACAACTCAAAACGATCGATTCGGAGTTTGGAAGAATCGCCAAGGATCGGCAGCAAAACCAGCTCTCCTCAGAGTTTGGGCTTATCCTCAACGTGGCTTCAGAACCAGATTATCCTCTGGCATTCACCAGCCTAGAGAATGTCGGTCGCGGAAGCACACCATCCATCGTTCTTCTCAATCTCCGCCGCGAAGAAACGCCGCAGGGGGTAGTCACCAAGGCCGCAGTCTTCGTTCCCTATGGTCAACTCAAGGTGTTGATCAAGAAAGTTGAGGACTACGCCACCAAAAACAGCAAAGACAAGAAGGGAAATATCACCGTGCCCCGTCACCAGGCCCTGTTGGCGAACATCATTTCGATTTCCGTCGCCGCCTTTGATGCGCTGTGGACCGATCCGGAGCCAGCCCCGGCCCCTGATGCACTTGCTTGGTTCGAGCTTTGGATCCGGCGAGACGATGAAAGGTGGGAGGCCCAGCTCAAGGAGGAATTTGCGGCGCACAATCTGGAATTCCCGGAGCTAAAACTCATCCTTCCCGAACACGTGGTCATCGTGGCGCAGGCTACGCGAGAAATGATAGAATCCTCGATTGATATTCTCAATGCGCTCTCGGAGATCCGCCTGGCTCGGCCGTGCAGCGTAGGGCTCACAGACCTTTCCGGCGTCGAACAGGAGGAATGGATTGATGAAGCTTTGGAGCGAATTCATTGGCCCTCCGACGATGCCCCCGCAGTTTGCTTGATCGACTCGGGTGTGAATCGTGGTCATCCCTTGATCGAACCTCTCCTCAACGAAAGCGACACCGAAACGGTCTTCTCCGACGACGACCGTTCGGACGACATGGAGCATGGCACGCCCATGGCCGGCCTCGCCGCCTTCGGCGACATCCGGCGGCTCATGCTTTCCACGGAAACATGGCATCAGCTTCATCGGCTTGAATCGGTCAAGCTCATCAGGGAAGCCACTGCCCACGATCCAGAGAATTACGGCGCAGTCACCTTACAAGCCATTGCCCTGCCCGAGATCGCATCGCGTCGCTCCCGGGTGTTTTGTATGGCCATTACCGCCCGAGGACCCAACACCCGAGGGAACCCGTCCGCGTGGTCGAGTGCCATTGATATGGCTGCTGCGGGCTGCGAGCACGAGACGGCCAGCCCCAAGGTTATTCTTCTCTCTGCGGGGAACACCCGCGAACATCCGAACGACTTTGACTATCCGGGCGATCTGCTTCGCGCCGCAGTCGAAGATCCTGCGCAGGCATGGAATGCCATCACGGTCGGAGCGATCACAAACCGGGTCACCATTGAAGAAGATGGTGATGAAGCGCAGCGATCCTTCCCGCTTTCTCCATCATATGGGCTGAGTCCCTTCACACGCACTGCCCACGAGTGGCGACCGGATTGGCCCATCGCTCCGGATGCCGTGATGGAAGGAGGGAATCTCGCCAAGGGGCATGACGGTGCCCACCTGCATTTCGATTCGCTTCAACCATTGTCCACGGCCACCAGCTTTCGGCTTCGTCCGATCACGCCATTCAACGCCACCAGCGCTGCCGCCGCCCAAGCGGCCTGCATCGCCGGAAAACTCATCCAGAGTTATCCGGATTATCGGCTAGAAACAATCCGCGGCCTTCTCGTTCACGCCGCTCGCTGGCCGGAGGGTCTTCTTCGTCGGGAAAACCTTGACCCACACGCTTCCGGCAAGACGGCCGATGTGGAGCGCCTCATGCGGAGCTACGGCTTTGGTGTGATCGACGAGAACCGCGCACTTAACAGCCTCACCAACCAGACGACGGTCGTTATGGAGCGGGTGATTCAACCCTACAAGGGGGCGTGGAATGATCAGAAGCTGAACGAATGTCACCTCATCGCGCTCCCTTGGCCTCGGCAGGCATTCGAATCCGATCCGGATGTTTCCGTCACCCTGCGAGTCACGCTCTCTTACTTCATCGAGCCTAATCCCGGTTCGAGAACTTGGGAGAAAAGCCATAAATACCATTACGCGAGCTGCCTTCTCCGCTTCCGGCCAAAGCACCGGGATATGACTCCAGAAGAGTTTCGCGCCCGCCTAAACGCGGATGGTGAGTCTTCCGGCGATTCCTACCAGGATTCGGGTTGGGCCGTGGGAGGAACTCGTCGAGGGAAGGCCGGCTCGCTCGTGCAGGATGTCTGGAAAGGATCCGCCGCCCAACTGGCCGAAATGGGTCATGTCGCTGTGATTCCCGCGAAAGGCTGGTGGGCCTACCGTCATTTTCCGGTTGGCCACGAACTTCATGGATGCCACCTCCGGCGTGTCCACTACTCGCTGATCCTGAGTCTGGAGGCCACGACCGCGCTGCCGATTTACAACGAGGTCGCGCAGGCCATCACGACCATCGAAACCGCTGCCTCTGTATTGGTCGAGGCTCAGTAAAGTTTTCTCAAAATGTCTTCTTTCATCGAAACTCAATTTCCCATCGCCCGGCTCTCCGCCGAGGCCTACAAAGAGCGGAAGGCGAATAACAGCCAGACGCTCACGCGACTGGGCAAATGGTGGGGGCGCAAGCCGCTGATTCTCGTTCGCGCTTCCATTCTGGGGATGCTCATGCCCGCGTCGAGTGATCCAAAACGGGACCGCGAGATTTTTCTCAAGATTCTTACCATGGACGATCAGGGCACGCTCGCTCGGTGGAGGAAAGATAAACGATTTAACATCGCGGAACTCGGCATCCTGGCGACCTCCGCAGAGAAGGAGCAATGGAACGAACTGGACGGCGCATTCGAGGCGGCGAAGGAGGAAGTGAAGCGGTTGCGCAGTGCATCGATTGCCATTTCCAAGGACGATCGTGACACCAAAGAACGCGCACGCACTGCCATCGACGCTGGCGTGGCCGAAGTAGAGCGAACCGGCGCGGTTTTACACGATTTTCTTGAGGAATTGCAGGTGAGTTGTTTTCAGCGACTCACGTATCCCGAGCGCATCACCCGCTGCGAAAGGCCGGAAAACGTGGATGGCCCCACGCCGGAAGCATGGGCGGAAATCAATGCCCACCTCGCCACAAACGCCACCAACTTGCCGGAGCTTGTTGAGCAACTCGGTCGACGCGCCTTTGGCCACACGCCCCGTGTGGGCGATGCCTTTTGTGGGGGTGGTTCCATTCCCTTTGAGGCGGCTCGCATCGGCTGTGAGGCCTTCGGCTCGGACCTCAATCCCGTGGCCGGGCTGCTCACTTGGGCCAGCCTTCATTTGCTCGGCGGTGGCAAGGAAGTGCAGGAAGAAGT
>CAZSPO010000356.1:0-2665 GCA_964608775.1 uncultured Chthoniobacterales bacterium
ACCGCGGTACATCACCGGGTATTTGTAGGGCTTGTCGTCGCCCTCCGGGACGCTCAAGAGCACCACCCGCCGACTGGCATCCGCCGGGAGCAAGGCAGCCGCAAATTCCAACGCCTGCGCCGGATCGGTCGCCGGACTCTCCCCGCCGGTCGCCTCAGGCGAAAGCGCCTCCCAAGCAGGCGGACGCGCTTCCAACCCTGCCGCTGACGCCGGTCGCTCGGCGAACTCCACAATCCCTCCTCTGTCCTCCCCCCGCATCCCGGCCGTCGCCCGCTCGATCCATTTGCGGGCGGTTTCGCGCGCGGCCTCCGGCATGCTGGCCGAGACGTCCACCACAAAAACGGCCGCCACATCCCGCACGGGAAACGACCAGCTCGGACCGGCCGCCGCCACAATCAAGAGCCCGAGCACCGTCCCGCGCAATGCCAACGCAAGCCCCCGTTGGCGGGGAGCCAGATCAGCCAGCGACCGTCGGAACGCCAGCCGCAAAAACGGCAGCGCGACCAGCAACAGCAGCAACCATGGATAGCGAAAAGCGAGAGGCATCATTCGGTGCGGCGACGGTGGAACCACCACCATTCAAGGGTGAAAAGAAGGGCGGCTGCCAGAGCCAGCCAGGTCCAGAGCGGGAACGCCTCCCCCGGCCAACCCCAGCGGACGCTCCGGGCCGCAGGCACCGGTCCTGGGGGGGGCGGGGCAACCGAACCAGACGGCAACGCCGACATCGCCGGGTCCGCCAAACTGGCAGCGAGCCACCCGGTCCGCCCCTCGGTGCGCGTCTGATAAAACCCGGTTTCCATGGGAATAAAGCGAGTGCTTTGCCAGTCGTCCCCCTCGGCTTCTCCCAAAGGAGCAAATGTGGTGAGAGCCCTCGGCAACACCGACTCGCCCGGCTCCAAGGTGATCGCACGACCTGTGGCCGCGGTGAAAGTCTCCAGGGGCTGCTCCCGACCGGCAAGCCAGCGGATGCTGTTGTTAATAAAAAGCGGGTAAGCCACCCGAAGCGGCAGATCACTCGCCAGCGGATCGAAGGCCGCCACCACCAGCCGTTCACCAGACCCAAGCCGTTCCCCGGCCACAATCAGGGGAGAACGGGCCGCGTCAAGCACCCGGGTCCAGGACCAACCGGGGCTCCGGTCAAGATCGATCACCTGAGACTCCGTGAGCAACGGATCGGCAAAATCGACCAGCCACGCCACGGGATGACGACGGTCCTGCGCCGTCACAAGCGGGCGGGCAAACGGCTCGGCCCCGGTCGCCAACGGCGGGGGGATAGCTCCCAGCACCAAGGTCGACGGCATCCCTTCCGCGAGCCACGGCCAATCCGGCGGGGCGCGACCGGAAAAAACCACCGCATCAAACCCGGCGGCATCTTCCAACGAAGGGGCCGTGAGCATTTGCAATTCAATCTGCGGCTCACTCTGGAGCGCACGCTCAAGAAAGAGATCCCCTTCCCCGGCCAGCAGCACCCGGATCGGGCGGGTCTCGGGCAGAACGGCGTAGGCGGTGTCATCGAGAGGCAGCGAGTCGGTCGTGTCGAGCCGAGCCTGCACCCAACCTCGGGAATTGGCGTAAGCCCGTCGGCTGTCCAGGGCGGGAAAAAAGAGCCGCTGAATTTCACCCGGTTCCAAGGCAAACGGACGGACCTCAACCAATCGATTTTCGATCCGCAACTCGACGTTGCCACTCCGGGGGGTCGCGCTGAAATTGGCAATCTCAGCCAGCACCTCGGCTGTCCCGGGCGAGTTCGGCTGTGCCCGCACGGCGAACTGCGTAATCGCGAGATTCTCCAATGGCCCACGGCTCACGTCGAACCACCCGCCACCCTCCCAATCGTCCGGAGCCGACGTGTCGGTGAAAACCAGAACGCCTCCCCCCGTGCCGCGACCTTCGAGCAATTGCCGGGCGAGCGCCGTCGCCGCCTCCAGATCGCCGCCCGCTTCAGACGCCTCTACGGTTTCGAGCGTGGCAAGCACGGCATCCCGCTCCCGGGTAAAAGCCCGGGCAACCTGCGGACGCCCCGCCACAGTCAAAACAGCCGTTTCCTCTTCGGACCCGAAACGGGAGAGCTGGGCAACCGCTTCCCGCACCGCCGCCGCGAACCGGGGTTCTCCCTGCTCCACCGCTCCCATCCGCGCCCGATTATCGATGACCAACACGTTCGCTCCTTGGACAGCAGCTTCCCCGTGACGAAGCGGGACCGGACGGCTTAGAGCCAGGATTATCAAAGCGAGAATGAGAAGGTGCAACAGCAACGACCACCATTGGCGAAGGCGTTGAAACAACGAGCGCCGCTTGTTTTGCCCGAGCACCTGCTGCCAGAGGAGCAGGGACGAAACAGCCAGAGGGCGGCGGCGCACTTTCAGCAGGTAAAAGGCCACCACGACCGGAGCCAGGGCGGCAAAGAATAAGCCCGCAGGAAAAAGAAAGTTCATCGCACCAGCCCTCCTTCCCGCAGCATGATCAACACGAGGTCTTCAAAAGGTTGATCTGTTCGGGCCTGCAGCCAGCCGTGCCCACGCCGACGGCAAAACCCAGTGAGCGCTTCCGTGAACTGCCCAAACGCCGCCCGATAAGCCGCCGCTCGAACAGCAACACTATCACTCTCCACCTCCCGCAGCACCGTCTTCATCGCCGCCCTATTCCCCGTCTCCCCCAGCGCCCT
>CAZSPO010000356.1:2675-3969 GCA_964608775.1 uncultured Chthoniobacterales bacterium
TGCCCAAACGCCGCCCGATAGGCCGCCGCTACTTTTTCATCGACGGTCACGTCGACCGTCTCCCCGGTCTCGGCATCGGTCAGGCGAAGGTCCCCAAGGAGCGGGGGATCGATTTCGGCGGGGTCCACGATCTGAATGATCTCGAGGTCAAACCGGGCGGCATCAAGACGGGCGAGCGGCTCTTCCCAGCCATTCGGATCACAGAAATCGCTCAGCACACAGACCAACCCCCGCCGTTTTGCCTGCCGCTGAAAAGTCCGGAGGCTGGCGGCGAGATCGGTGACGGGGGCTTCCGCTCCAGGCGGATGGCCGAGATATTCCAGAATGCGTTGGAAATGTTTTTTGCCTCGGGTCAAGCCCATGCCGTGCTCCAATTGGCCGGAAAAAAAATGGAGCTCCAACCGATCCAAATTGGCGAGCCCAATGTAAGCAAGCGAAGCAGCTAGCCGACGGGCAAAATCAAATTTCGACCGCCTCGGCTCCCCGCCCCCCGATGATTCCCATCGCATCGACCCGCTGCAATCCACCAGCAGATGCACCGGCAAATCTTCTTCCTCTTCAAAGAGCTTGATGAAGAGCCGCTCCAGCCGCCCGTAGATATTCCAATCAATCGTCCGCAAATCATCGCCCCTAGCGTAATTGCGGTGATCCGCAAATTCGAGACTCGATCCATGCCTGCGAGAACGGCGTCCCGCCCGATCCCGCCCCGCTGCAATCCGGCGCGCGATGAGTTGCAGCCGCTCGAGCTTGGAGAGGAAATCCGTGTCGAAAAGGGTATCCGGACGGCTCTCGATCAAAGTGCGAACAAACTCGACGAAAGCGGCGCGGGGCGCAAAAGGAAATTCATCCAAAGGAACTCCATTGCACAAACCGGAGCGGCCCGATCAGCGATTTTATTCTTGATGAACCTGATTCAAAATGAAGGCAAAAGGGGTACCAGCGCATGAATTATGGAATTTGTAATAGCCGGGCACCGCAGCGGAATTCGCCCCGAGGTTTACCAGCCTATGCCTCCCTCAATTGGTTGCGAGCCAGTTTGCGAAACGGATAAGAGACGCGACTGCTTTGAGGCTTTGGGGTCAGCTTTGGGGTCAGGTGACGAATCTTGACATTTCTGCAAAGCAATTTTCCGAGGGAGGCAATCCAAGGAGCTCTTGATTGCCGAAGTGATCTGGAAACAAACAACGGTGGGCCAAGGCTGGATCGCCGAGCGGCTGGCAAGGTGAGTCAGCAGCTTCACAGAGGGCTGGACCACGCGAGAGATAGCATTCCGAAACGGGAAGTGAAAAATGGG